>NZ_JXSP01000113.1:0-395 GCF_000946635.1 Micrococcus sp. MS-ASIII-49 | reverse complement strand
GGGGCGCCGTCGTGCGCGGCCCGGTCAGCGCACGCGCGGGAACGATCCGCCGGAGACCTCGCCGTACTCGGCCAGCTCGTTGGCCGGGCCGCAGATCTGCGGGTCGGGGCGGTGGACGATGCGCTCGTCCTTGTCCGGGTAGGGCAGCGTGTGCAGCACATGGCGGATGGCCTCGAGGCGGGCGCGCTTCTTGTCGTTCGACTTCACGACGGTCCACGGGGCGTCGGCCGTGTGCGTGTAGAAGAACATGGCCTCCTTCGCGTTCGTGTAGTCGTCCCACTTGTCCAGGGAGGCCAGGTCGGTGGGCGAGAGCTTCCAGCGACGCACGGGGTCGGTCTCCCGCGCGGCGAAGCGGTTGAGCTGCTCGCGCTGGTGTAAGCGGCCATGAAAAGCTG
>NZ_JXSP01000112.1:0-73167 GCF_000946635.1 Micrococcus sp. MS-ASIII-49 | reverse complement strand
AGAACTCAATGGCCCTTGACACGCTGGGACACGGAGAACCAGAACTTGATGATGTGCACGCCGGAGTTGACGAGCATGCGCTCCAGCTCAGGGGTCTCGCGCATGAACTCGAGGTACTGCTGCGCCGTGCAGTAGCCCATGACGCGCTCGACGCCGGCCCGGTTGTACCAGGAGCGGTCGAACATCACGATCTCACCGCCGGAGGGCAGGTGCTGGATGTAGCGCTGGAAGTACCACTGCGAGGCCTCCTCCTCCGTGGGCTTCTCCAGGGCCACGGTCCGGGCGCCGCGGGGGTTGAGGTGCTCGTTGAAGCGCTTGATGGCGCCGCCCTTGTCGGCGGCGTCGGGTCAAGTCCCTGGAAGTGGTGTAGCCGTCTTCGAGGTTGTAGGGGGCTTGTACCTGTCAGGTCTGCAGGGTCGGCATCACCTCCGTGCTCATCACGGTCTCTTGCTCCGTGGTCAGGGGCTCACGGCACCGGGCGAGCAGTTCCAGGCCGAGATACCGGCGGCCTTCGGCCCACTCATCGGTCTGCTCGGCCAACACAGCCCCGACCAGACGCACCACGGCATCCCGGTTCGGGAAGATCCCCACCGAGTCCGTGCGGCGCCGGATCTCCCGGTTCAGCCGCTCGGCAGGGTTGTTCGACCAGATCTGGGACCACACGTCCCTCGGGAACGAGGTGAACGCGAGGATGTCCTCTCGTGCTGCATCGAGGTGCCCAGCCACCGCGGGCAACCTGTCCTGCACGTAGTCCAACAGGCGCTCGAACTGGGCCTGCACGGCCGGCCCGTCGGGCTGGTCGTACACGCTGTGCAGCATGGCCTTCACCGCCGGCCACATGCTCTTCGGGGTCACGGCCATCAGATTCGCCGCGTAATGGGTGCGGCAGCGTTGCCACACGGCCCCGGGCAGGTTCGCCGCCACGGCTTCCACGAGGCCGCGATGGGAGTCCGAGGTCACCAGTGCCACCCCGGCCAGCCCCCGGGCCACCAGGTCCGCGAAGAACTCGTTCCACGCCGCACCCGTCTCCGTGGTGGCCACCCTCAGCCCGAGGACTTCGCGGCGCCCGTCGGCGTTGACCCCGGTGGCGACCATGGCCACCGCGTTGATCACCCGCCCGCCCTCTCTGACTTTCATGGTCAGGGCGTCGGCGGCGAGGAACACGAACGGGCCGGCCTCGCCCAGCGGCCGGTGACGGAAAGCCTCGATGTGCTCGTCCAACTCCTGTGCCATCCGGCTGACCTGGGACTTCGAGAGCGAGTCGATGCCCAGCTGCCGTACGAGCTTGTCCATGCGCCGGGTCGAGACCCCGGCCAGGTAGCAGTCCGCGACCACGGTGATCAGTGCGGACTCGGCCCGTTTGCGGCGCTCGAGCAGCCATTCGGGGAAGTACGTGCCGGCCCGGAGTTTGGGGATGGCCACATCGATCGTGCCGGCGCGGGTGTCCAGGGGTCGGTGGCGGTAGCCGTTGCGCTGCGCTGTCCGGTGTTCGGAGGGCTTGCCGTACTCGGCCCCGCAGACCGCGTCAGCGTCGGCGGAGAGCAGTGCGTTGATCACGGTCTGCAGCAGGTGGCGCAGCAGGTCTGGGGAGGCCTCCCCGAGAGCTTCGCGCAGCAGGCGTTCAGGGTCGACAATGTGTGGAGCGGTCATCGTGGTGATGTCCTTTCGAGAGTGCTGTGGAAGGTTCGCTCGAAGGCTCCCACGGTGACCGCGTCCGTCTCGAAGATGGTCGTGGCCACCGGGGAGGGTTACACCACTATCCGGGACTCAACTCGGCGTCGCGGCCCTCGAAGATGATCAGGACCTTCTGGCCGGTCTCCTTGACCCAGAGCTGCATCTTCAGCAGCTCGATCTGCAGCTCGCGCTTGCGTCGTTCGTAGCTCTTGCGGCTGAGCTTGGTCTTGTACGGGTAGCCCTCACGCCAGGCCTGCGGGTCCGGGGTGGGGGGTCTTCTTCTCCCCGCCGAGCTTGCGGCCCAGCTCCCGGATCTCGTCCACCTCGGCGGCGTAGTCACGGGTCACGGCGAAGGGGGCCTGCGCGGCGTGCTCCGTGCCGTGCTCGCCACGGGTGCGGGGGTCGGGCGTGGGACTCGTGTTCTCGGCCACGGCGGCTCCCGAGGGTGTCTCCGATCGGACCGCGCACCGGACGGGCGAGCGGCCCGTCATGGCGTCGTCGCCATGCGCCTTCATATTACCCCTGGGTCAGGTGCCGCCGGCCCACGGAGACGGCGGACGCCCCGCCCCGCTCGTGAGGAGCGGGACGGGGCGTCGGCGGGGGCACGGTGGGGACACCGTGCGGCGCAGGATCAGCGCTTCGAGAACTGCGAGGCCTTGCGGGCCTTCTTGAGGCCGGCCTTCTTGCGCTCGATGACGCGGGCGTCGCGGGTCAGGAAGCCGGCCTTCTTGAGCGCCGGGCGGTTGTGCTCGCGGTCGATCTCGTTGAGGGCGCGGGAGATGCCCAGGCGCAGCGCACCGGCCTGGCCGGAGGGGCCGCCGCCGTGGATGCGGGCGATCACGTCGTAGGCGCCGGTCAGCTCCAGCAGCGTGAAGGGGTCGGAGACCTCCTGCTGGTGCAGCTTGTTCGGAAAGTAGTTCTCCAGGGCGCGACCGTTGATGGTCCACTGGCCGGAGCCGGGGACGAGGCGCACGCGGGCCACGGCCTCCTTGCGGCGGCCGACGGCGGAGCCGGGCACGGTCAGGGCCGGGCGCTCGGAGGCGACGGGGGCCTCGGCGGCGGCGGTGGACTCAGAGGTGTAGCTCGTCAGCTCCACGTCGTCGTTCTCGTTGATGCTCATGGTTCTCCTCAGGGAAGGTCTGCGTCAGTGGCCCGCCGGGGTCACTGGGCGACCTGGCCGATCTCGAAGGTCTGGGGCTGCTGGGCGGTGTGCGGGTGCTCGGCGCCCTTGTACACCTTCAGCTTGGAGAGCTGCTGGGCGGCCAGCGAGTTCTTCGGGAGCATGCCCTTGACGGCCTTCTCCACGGCGCGGACCGGGTTGGTCTCGAGCAGCTCGGCGTAGGACTGCGACTTCAGGCCGCCCGGGTAGCCCGAGTGGCGGTAGGCGCGCTTCTTCTCGAGCTTGGCGCCGGTGAGGGCGACCTTCTCGGCGTTCACGATGATGACGTAGTCGCCCATGTCCATGTGGGGGGCGAACGTCGGCTTGTGCTTGCCGCGCAGGAGGGTGGCGGTGTGGGAGGCCAGGCGGCCGAGGACGACGTCGGTGGCATCGATGATGTGCCACTGACGGTCGGCGTCGCCAGGCTTGGGAGAGTACGTACGCACGTTGTCTGCCTTCAGGGTCGGTGGTGGTCCACAGCACCTGCCCGCCGGGTCGTGATTCCGGCGCGCTCGCGCTGTCAGTTCTCCGTGCGCGCCGGTCCCCCAGGTGAGGGCTGGAAGGCGTCCGGGCCCGATGCCCCGGGGGTGCGGCGCGAGCTGAAGGCCATGCAACTGAGCCACTCGCGGCACGACGCATCCGGGTGCGGGCATGCGCAACGTCCACCCATCCTACCGAACGCGGGCCCCGGAGCCAAAAGCCGCCACCGCGGGCCACCCCGGCTCACAGGGTCCGCTTCGCCCGGGTGCCCTCGGCGCGCCGGTGCAGCTCCTCCGCCTCGTCGGGATAGCCGACGGCGAGCAGCGTCAGCCCCCCGGGCGGGGCGAGGCGCACCTCGGAGTCGCGGGCAGGCCTCGCCACCCGGTGAGCGAGCCAGCCGGGCTCGCGTGCCCGCTCCCCCACCTGGAGCAGCGCCCCGACGATCGCCCGGACCATGTTGTGGCAGAACGCGTCGGCCCGGATCCGGACGCGCACGACGCCGTCCTCATCGCGTCGCACCTCCAGGTGCGTCACCTCGCGGATGGTCGTGGCGCCCGCGCGGGGCCGGCAGAAGGACAGGAAGTCGTGCAGTCCGAGGACGGCGTCGGCCTCCAGCGCCATGAGGCGATCGTCCAGGGCGGCGCCGTGCCAGTGGGTGAAGCCCCGCGTGCGCGGATCACGCGCGGCGGGTGCGTCGTCGATCCGGTACTCGTACTCGCGCCACAGCGCGCTGAACCGCGCGTCGAAGCCCGCGGGGGCCCGCCGCGCCCCGTGCACGACGACGGCCCCGCCCCACCCGGAGAGCACCCCGCCGAGGCGGCGGGTGAGGGAGGTGGCCGGCTCCAGGCCGGGCCGGCCGCGGGTCAGGCCCGCCCACTCCGTCTCGGTCAGGTCGAGGTGGACGACCTGGCCGCGCGCGTGCACCCCCGCGTCGGTGCGGCCGGCGACCACCGTGCGCACGGGCCGGCGCAGGATCCGCTCGAGCCCGTCCTCCAGCGCACCCTGGACCGAGTCGAGACCGGGCTGGCGGGCCCAGCCGTGGAAGGTGCCGCCGTCGTAGGCCAGGTCCAGGCGGACTCGCACGGACGCGGGTTCCCCGGGCGCCGACGGGGCGTCCGGGCGGTGCTGCTCGCTCATGCTGCTCCTCTCAGCGGGGCGGGGCCGGGGACGGCGAAGGGCCGCCCACCGAGTGGTGGACGGCCCTTCGCCGATGCGTCGTCACGGGGACGGACGCGGACTCCCGCGATGGCGTCAGGCCATCTTCTGGGCGGCCTCGCCACCGGCGGGCTCGAAGCCCGCGGCCTTGGCCTCCTCGACGGTGGAGAACCAGACCTCGGCGGTGGTCTGGTCGTACCAGCGCGAGCCGGGGACGTGGTACTTCTTCGAGCTGGCGTTGCCCTTGATGGTGGCCTCGGCCGGAGCCGAGCCGTCCTCGTTGGTGGGCACGGCGCCGTCGATCTCGGCGGCGGCCTCCTGCGACTCGGCCACGGTGACCTCCTCGGTGGCGGCCGGGTCGACGGCCTCCACCGGGGTGGACTCGGCCGGCGCGGCCGGCGCGGACGCGGCGGCCTGCTCGGCCTCACGCACCACGGCCTGCTTGCCGGAGATCGGGTCCATGATCAGCTCGATCACGGCCATGGGCGCGTTGTCGCCCTGGCGGTTGCCGATCTTGGTGATGCGGGTGTAGCCGCCGTTGCGCTCGGCCATCGCCGGGCCGATCACGGTGAACAGCTCGTGCACGACCGCCTTGTTGGTGCGGTTCTTGGCGGCGATGAGACCCTGCACCTTGCGGCGGGCCGGCAGATCGCCCTTCTTGGCGAAGGTGATCAGGCGCTCGGCGTACGGGCGCAGGCGCTTGGCGCGGGTGAGCGTCGTGGTGATCGACTTGTGCTCGAACAGCTGGGCGGACATGTTCGCCAGCATGATGCGCTCGTGGGCCGGGCTGCCGCCCAGACGCGGACCCTTGGTGGGGGTAGGCATGGTGTTTCTCCTCGGGTGGGACCCTTCAGCCGGCTGCGGCGTCGGGTCGAAGATGTCAGGTGGTGCGGAATCGGCTCAGTAGTCCGAGAACGGGTCGTCGTCCATCTGGCGCGCGTGCGCCTGCGGGTCGTAGCCGGCCGGCGAGTCCTTGAGGGACAGGCCCAGCTCCTGGAGCTTCTCCTTGACCTCGTCGATGGACTTCGCGCCGAAGTTGCGGATGTCCATCAGGTCGGCCTCGGAACGGCCCACGAGCTCGCCCACGGTGTGGATGCCCTCGCGCTTGAGGCAGTTGTACGAGCGCACGGTGAGCTCGAGCTCCTCGATCGGCTGGGCCAGGTCGGCGGAGCCCTCGACGACCTCGGGCTCGTCACCCAGGTCGATGCCCTCGGCCTCGACGTTGAGCGAGCGGGCCAGGCCGAACAGCTCGACCAGGGTGGAGCCGGCAGAGGCCACCGCGTCACGCGGCAGCATGTTCTCCTTGGTCTCCACGTCCAGGATCAGACGGTCGAAGTCGGTGCGCTGCTCCACACGGGTGGCCTCGACCTTGAAGGTCACCTTGAGGACCGGGGAGTAGATGGAGTCGACCGGGATACGGCCGATCTCCGCGTCCGCGGACTTGTTCTGGGCGGCGGTCACGTAGCCGCGACCGCGCTCGATGGTCAGCTCCATGTCGAACTTGCCCTTCGCGTTCAGGGTCGCGATGTGCAGGTCCGGGTTGTGGATCTCGACGCCGGCCGGCGCGGTGATGTCCGCGGCGGTGACGACGCCGGCCCCCTGCTTGCGCAGGTAGGCCACCACGGGCTCGTCGTTCTCCGAGGAGACGGAGAGCTTCTTGATGTTGAGGATGATCTCGGTGACATCCTCCTTGACTCCGTTGACGGTGCTGAACTCGTGCAGCACGCCGTCCACGCGGATGCTGGTCACGGCAGCACCGGGGATCGACGAGAGCAGAGTGCGGCGCAGGGAGTTGCCGAGGGTGTAGCCGAAGCCGGGCTCCAGGGGCTCGATGACGAACCGGGAACGACGGTCGGAGACGACCTCTTCGGTCAGCGTGGGGCGCTGTGCAATGAGCACGGACATTTCCTTTCGGCGAGCGTCCGCCATATGACGCACGCGGTGGGTGGAAACGAGGACGGGGTGGGGGCAGGTCCGCAGACCTGTCCGCGTCCGCCCCGGGCGGGGGCGGACGCGGACACAGCGCTCAGGTCAGACGCGGCGGCGCTTCGCCGGGCGAGCGCCGTTGTGGGCCATGGGGGTGACGTCCTGGATGGACCCCACCTCGAGGCCGGCGGCCTGCAGGGAGCGGATGGCGGTCTCGCGGCCCGAGCCCGGCCCCTTCACGAAGACGTCCACCTTCTTCATGCCGTGCTCCTGCGCACGCTTGGCGGCCTGCTCGGCGGCCATCTGCGCGGCGTACGGGGTCGACTTGCGCGACCCCTTGAAGCCGACCTCGCCGGACGAGGCCCAGGAGATGACGGCACCCGTGGTGTCCGTGATGGACACGATGGTGTTGTTGAACGTGCTCTTGATGTGGGCCTGGCCCACGGTGATGTTCTTGTTGGCCTTGCGACGCGGCTTGCGGGCAGCCGATGCGCGAGTCTTGGGGGGCATGTGATTCTCCTCCGGGAAAGCTGCTGGTGCTGATGCTGCGGGCGGGGCGTCCGGACGTGGACGCGGTCACCGCCGGTGCAGGATCACTTCTTCTTGCCGGCGACCGTCTTCTTGGGGCCCTTGCGGGTACGGGCGTTGGTCTTCGTGCGCTGGCCGCGCACCGGCAGGCCGCGGCGGTGGCGCAGGCCCTCGTAGGAGCCGATCTCCACCTTGCGACGGATGTCGGCGGCCACCTCGCGGCGGAGGTCGCCCTCCACCTTGTAGCTGCCCTCGATGTGGTCGCGCAGCTGCACCAGCTGCTCGTCGGAGAGGTCCTTCACGCGGATGTTCGGGTCGATGCCCGTGGCGGCGAGGGTCTCCTCAGCGCGGGTCTTGCCCACACCGTAGATGTACGTGAGTGCGATGATCACGCGCTTCTCGCGCGGAATGTCAACGCCTGCAAGACGAGCCATGTGGCCGTCCTCCTGTTCTTCTGCAGCAGGGGTCTGCACCAGGGACGTCCCGCACGACGCGGCACTGGGCCTCGCGGACCCGTCGTCGCGGCGCCGGGGAAGATCCGGCGTGCTCCGCGGCGGGCGTCCGCCGTCGTCGGTCTCCGGCCCCTGCGGCCGGAGGTGGGGGCCCTCCCCTCACGGGGTGGACCGCTGTCCCTGCTGTTCGGCCCGATGGCCGGTGGGTGGTGTGGTCAACGCGACGGCGTCGCTCCCCGGGCTCCCGGGGAGGCGATCAGCCCTGGCGCTGCTTGTGGCGCGGGTTCGAGCAGATCACCAGCACGCGGCCCTTACGGCGCACGACCTGGCACTTGTCACAAATCCGCTTCACGCTCGGCTGAACCTTCACGGCTCTTCCTCCTGCGCTCGCTTGGACGGGGGTTCTTACTTGTATCGGTACACGATCCGACCCCGGTTGAGGTCGTACGGGCTAAGCTCCACCACGACGCGATCCTCGGGGAGGATGCGGATGTAGTGCTGACGCATCTTTCCGGAGATCGTGGCGAGCACGACGTGCTCGTTCTGCAGACGGACCCGGAACATCGCGTTCGGCAATGCCTCCGACACCGTGCCCTCGACCTCGATGACACCTTCCTTCTTAGCCATGTCCTCCACAATCGTCATGCCCCGGGCACGGCCGCGGAGGGCCGGGTGACGGGGCGGGAACGGGTCTGCTCGCCGGCGCACACGAGTGCGCGCACACGAACAACGTTCGACGATACCGCATTCTCGGTCTGAGAACCAGCACAGACGACGACGGCCGCCCGGTCCGCCGGACGGGCGGGACGGACGGCCGACAGCTCGGGCCGCTCACTCCCCCGGCGGGACCGGGACCACGCCGAACCGGGCGAGCTCGGAGGCGCCGCCGTCGGGCGCGGTGAGCACCCACACACCGCCGTCGTGCCGGCAGACCGAGTGCTCCCACTGGCTGGCGCGGGCGCCGTCGAGGGTCACCACGGTCCAGTCGTCCGCGAGCACCTTCGTGTCGATGGAGCCACGCACCAGCATCGGCTCGATGGCGAGTGCCAGACCGGGGCGGATCTTGGGCCCCCGGTGGCCGGTGCGGTAGTTGAACACGTCCGGCGGCAGGTGCATGGCCGAGCCGATGCCGTGCCCCACGTACTCCTCGAGGATGCCGAGCTCCTCGCCCGGCTGCGCGGAGACGAAGTCGTCGATGGCGTCCCCGATGTCCCCGACGTGGGTGGCGGAGGCGAAGGCCGCGATGCCGACCCAGAGCGCCTCCCGCGTGATCGCCGAGAGGCGCTCGTCGGCCGGGTCCGCGGTGCCGGCCGCGGAGGAGCCCAGGATCACCGTGCGGGCCGAGTCGGCGTGCCAGCCGTCCACGATCGCGCCCCCGTCGACCTTCAGCACGTCGCCGGTCTGCAGGACCCGGTCCCCGGGGATGCCGTGCACGACCTCGTCGTTGACCGAGGTGCAGATCGAGGCCGGGAAGTCGTAGTAGCCCAGGAAGTTGGACGTGGCACCGCGCTCGGCCAGCACGCCCGCGAACACGGCGTCCAGCTCCGCGGTGGTGACGCCCGGCGCGGCCGCGGCCAGCGTGGCGTCCAACGCCTCGGACAGGACCACCCCCGCGCGCTGCATGGCCTGCAGCTGGGGGGCGGTCTTGAGCTCGAGCGAGCGGCGGCCGATCACGGGGTCAGGACTCCGCGCCCGGCTGGATCACGGGCAGGGAGCCCGTGGCTGCGCGCACGGAGTACACGGCCTGCAGCAGGCGCTCGGTGACGTCGTCGATCTGCCCGGTGCCGTCCACGCGGGCGACGATGCCGCGCTCCACGTACTCCTGGATGACGGACTCGGTCTCGCGGTGGTACAGGTCCAGGCGGTGCTCGATGACCTCCTGGGTGTCGTCCGCGCGGCCCTCGATCTCGGCACGCTTGAGCAGGCGCTCCACGAGCTCCTCGTCGGGCACCTCCAGCTCGACGACGGCGGACAGCGACAGGCCGGCCTCGGCGAGCATGGCGTCCAGCGCCTCGACCTGGCCCTTCGTGCGCGGGTAGCCGTCCAGCAGGAAGCCGTGCTCCGCATCGGCCTGGGCGATGCGGTCCGCGACCATGCGGTTCGTGACCTCATCGGGGACGAAGTCGCCGTTGTCGATGTACTTCTTGGCCTCGACGCCGAGCGGCGTCATCGACTTCACGTTGTGGCGGAAGATGTCACCGGTGGAGATCGGGACGATCCCCAGCTTGTCGGCGATCCGGGCGGCCTGGGTGCCCTTGCCGGAACCGGGAGGGCCCATGAGCAGCATGCGGGTCATCGTGTGTTCCTCACTGTCGATACGGACGGCGTTGCGGGATCGGGTCGGGGCTCAGCGCAGCAGGCCCTCGTAGTGGCGCTGCTCCATCTGTGCGCTGACCTGCTTCACGGTCTGGAGGCCGACGCCCACCATGATGAGGATGGACGTGCCGCCGAGCGGGAAGTTCTGGCTGGTGCCGATCACCGCGAAGGCGATCAGCGGGATCATGGCCACGATACCGAGGTAGAGGGCACCCACGAACGTGATGCGGCTGATGACGTACTGCAGGTAACGCTCGGTGGGCCGGCCGGCGCGGACGCCGGGGATGAAGCCGCCGTAGCGCTTCATGTTGTCCGAGATCTCCACCGGGTTGAACGTGATGGACACGTAGAAGTACGTGAAGCCGATGATGAGCAGGAAGTACAGGGCCATGTACACCGGGTGGTCACCGGAGCCGAAGTACCGGCTCAGCCACGTGATCCACGGGGCCGGCGCACTGCCGTCCTGCGGCGTGTTGAACTGGATGAGGATGCCCGGGAGCATCAGCACGGAGGAGGCGAAGATGACCGGGATGACGTTGGCCATGTTCACCTTGACCGGGATGTAGGTGCTCGACCCGCCCACGGTCCGTGAGCCGATCTGCCGCTTGGCGTACTGGACCGGGATCCGGCGCTGCGACTCCTCCACGAAGACGATGGCCAGCATGGTGAGCAGGCCGATCCCCATGACGATCGCGAACACGCGCCAGCCCTGCGTCTGGACCACCTGGCCGAGGCCGGCCGGGAAGCCCGCCGCGATGGAGGTGAAGATCAGCAGGGACATGCCGTTGCCCACGCCGTTCTCGGTGATCCGCTCGCCGAACCACATGACGATGAGACAGCCGGTGGTCAGGGCGATGACCACGAGCAGCACCGTGAGGATGGAGCCGTCGCGCAGCAGCGGCAGGCTGCATCCGAGCAGCGCCCCGGTGCGGGCCAGCGAGGCCATCGTGGTCGCCTGCAGCAGGGCGAGGGCGAGGGTCAGGTAACGGGTGTACTGCGTCAGCGTCGCCTGGCCCTGCGGGCCCTCCTGGTGGAGCTGCTCGAAGCGCGGGATCACCACGCGCAGCAGCTGCACGATGATCGACGCCGTGATGTAGGGCATGATGCCGAGCGCGAAGACGGACACCTGCAGGAGCGCCCCGCCCGAGAACATGTTCACGAAGGAGTACAGGCCGCCCTGGGCGTTGCCCGCCGCGAGGCACTGCTGCACCGCCGGGTAGTCCACCCCGGGGGCCGGCACGAAGGCGCCCATCCGGTAGACGGCGATGAGCCCGAGCGTGAAGGCGATCTTCCGCAACAGGTCAGGCGTCCGGACGATCCGGGCGATGGCCTTGAGCACGAGTCCTCCTGCGGTGGTCCTGTGGGGCGCGCGCCGGCCGCGGGGCGGGGCACGAGACGGCGGCCACACCGGGGCGGCCGCTGTGCGAGTCTACACGGACGGACCGAGGGCCCTGGCCCGGAGCGGCTGCTCCGGGCCAGGGCCCTCGGTCGATGGGTCGGCGTGTCAGAGGGTCTCGGTGGACCCGCCGGCGGCCTGGATCTTCTCCACGGCGGACGAGGAGAAGGCGTTCGCCTTCACCTGCACGGCCGAGGTGATCTCCCCCGTGCCCAGCACCTTGACGGGCTGGCCGCGACGGACGAGGCCCTTGGACACGAGCGCGTCCACGGTGACCTCACCGCCCTCGGGGAAGTGCGCGGAGAGCTTGTCCAGGTTCACGACCTGGTACTCCGTGCGGAACGGGTTCTTGAAGCCGCGGAGCTTCGGCAGACGCATCTGCAGGGGCAGCTGGCCGCCCTCGAAGCCCGCACGGACCTGGTAACGGGCCTTGGTGCCCTTGGTGCCGCGACCGGCGGTCTTGCCCTTCGACGCCTCACCGCGACCCACACGGGTCTTGGCGGTCTTGGCACCGGGGGCCGGACGCAGGTCGTGGACCTTGATGGCGTCGTTGTCAGCCATTGTTGACCTCCTCCACGGACACCAGGTGCGGCACGGTGTTGACCATGCCGACCGTCACCGCGTCGGCCTTGCGGGTGACCTGGTGGCCGATCCGCTTCAGGCCCAGCGAGCGCAGGGTGTCCCGATGGTTCTGCTTGGAGCCCGTGACGCCGCGGGTCTGGGTGATGACCAGGGTGGCGTCCGAGGGCTGGATGTTCTTGCGGGTGGGCTCAAACACGGCTCACGCACCTGCCTTCGCGCTCTTCTGGGCGCGATCGTTCTCCATGGTGCGCAGCATCGCATGGGGGGCGATCTCGTCCAGGGCCTTGCCGCGGCGGGCGGCGACGGCCTGGGGCTCTTCCAGCTTCTTGAGGGCGTCCACGGTGCCGCGCACGATGTTGATCGCGTTCACGGAGCCCATGGACTTGGACAGCACGTCGTGGATGCCGGCGCACTCGAGCACGGCGCGCACCGGACCGCCGGCGATCACGCCGGTACCCGGGGAGGCCGGGCGGAGCAGCACGACGCCGGCGGCGTCCTCACCCTGCACCAGGTGCGGGATGGTGGAGCCGACGCGGGGGACGCGGAAGAAGGACTTCTTGGCCTCCTCCACGGCCTTCTGGATCGCGGCGGGGACCTCCTTCGCCTTGCCGTAGCCGACGCCGACGGTGCCGTCGCCGTCACCCACCACCACGAGGGCGGTGAAGGAGAAGCGGCGGCCGCCCTTGACGACCTTGGAGACGCGGTTGATGCCCACGACGCGCTCGAGGAACTGGTCCTTCTCGTCGTCCTGGGCGCCACGACGGTTGCGGTCGTCGCGACGGCCGCCACGACGATCGCCGTCACGGCCACCGCGGCCGCCGTCGCGACCGCCGCGGGCACCGGTGGCGCGCTCGGTGGTCTGGCTCGCCGAGCCCGACCCGGTCTCGGAGACGGTGGTCTCGGTGCTCTCGGTCACCTGAGTGTCCTTCTGGTTGATGTTCTCGGTCACAGCTGCAGCCCACCCTCTCGCGCACCGTCGGCCACGGCCGCGACGCGCCCGTGGTACTTGTTGCCGCCGCGGTCGAAGACCACGGCATCGATGCCGGCCGCCTTGGCACGCTCGGCGACGAGCTCGCCCACGCGCTTGGCCTTGGCCGTCTTGTCGCCCTCGAGCGCACGCACGTCGGCCTCCATGGTGGAGGCGTACGCGAGCGTGCGGCTCTGCGTGTCGTCCACGACCTGCACGAACATGTGCCGTGCAGAGCGGTTGACGACGAGGCGGGGACGGACGGTGGTGCCGGAGATCCGCTTGCGCACCCGGAGGTGGCGGCGGGTGCGGGCGTTGAACTTGCCCTTGCCCTTCACCTTCAGAGTAGACATCACTTACCTGCCTTTCCGGCCTTGCGGCGGATCTGCTCGCCCGCGTAGCGCACGCCCTTGCCCTTGTACGGGTCGGGGCGGCGCAGCTTGCGGATGTTGGCGGCGGTCTCGCCGACCTGCTGCTTGTCGATACCGGCGACGGTGACCTTGTTGCCCTCCACCGTGAAGGTGATGCCCTGGGGCGCCTTCACCGGGACGGGGTGGGAGTAGCCCAGGGCGAACTCGAGGTCCTGGCCCTTGGCCTGCACGCGGTAGCCGGTGCCGACGACCTCGAGCTGCTTGGAGAAGCCGTTGGTCACGCCCTCGACCATGTTGCTGATGAGGGTGCGGGTCAGACCGTGCAGGGAGCGGGACTCACGCTCGTCGTCGGGGCGGGCCACGGTGACCTGCCCCTCCTCGAGGGTGACCGTGATGGGCGTGGGCAGCGAGTGCTCGAGCTGGCCCTTGGGGCCCTTCACGGAGACGCGGTCGCCGTCGATGGTCACATCGACGCCGGCGGGGATGGTGATCGGGAGACGTCCGATTCGAGACATGTCAGTTCAGCCTTTCTTCCGTCTTGCCCGTCACCAGACGTAGGCGAGGACTTCTCCGCCCACGCCCTTCTTGGCGGCCTGCTGGTTCGTGAGGAGACCAGAGGAGGTGGACAGGATGGCGATGCCGAGGCCGCCCAGCACGTGGGGCAGGTTCGTGGACTTCGCGTACACGCGCAGGCCCGGCTTGGAGATGCGGCGCAGGCCGGCGATCGCACGCTCACGCTGCGGGCCGAACTTCAGGTCGATGGTCAGCTTCTTGCCGACCTCGGCCTCCTCCTCGCGCCAGTCCTGGATGTAGCCCTCGGCCTTGAGGATCTCGGCGACGCGAGTCTTCAGCTTCGAGGACGGCATGGACACGGTGTCGTGGTAGGCCGAGTTTGCGTTGCGCAGACGGGTCAGCATGTCTGCGACGGGATCGGTCATGGTCATGTGGGCTTCACGCCCTTTCTCGCCGTGGTTTCCGCCACCGGTTCACCGGTGGAGGACCTGTGGCGTGGAGGTCTTACTGGTCGGTCTTGAACGGGAAGCCCAGCGCCTTGAGCAGCGCGCGGCCCTCGTCGTCGTTCTTGGCGGTCGTCACCACGGTGATGTCCATGCCGCGCACGCGGTCGATCTTGTCCTGATCGATCTCGTGGAACACGGTCTGCTCGGACAGGCCGAAGGTGTAGTTGCCGTTGCCGTCGAACTGGCGGTCGGACAGGCCGCGGAAGTCACGGATGCGCGGCAGCGCGAGCGTGACCAGGCGGTCCAGGAACTCCCACATGCGGTCGCCACGGAGCGTGGCGTGCGTGCCGATGGGCATGCCCTCACGCAGCTTGAACTGCGCGATGGACTTGCGGGCCTTGGTGATCATCGGCTTCTGGCCGGTGATGGCGGTGAGGTCGGCGACCGCGCCGTCGATGATCTTGGAGTCCTTGGCGGCCTCGCCGACGCCCATGTTGACGACGACCTTCACGAGACCCGGCACCTGCATGACGTTCCCGTACTGGAACTGCTCCTGCAGGGCGCCGCGGATCTCGTCGCGGTACTTGGTCTTCAGACGCGGGGTGACCTTCTCGGTCTGCTGCACCTCGGTCATCACAGCTCCTTCCCCGAGGCCTTGGCGAAGCGGACCTTCACGGTCTTGCTCACGCCGTCCTTCTCGACGGTCTCGAAGCGGTAGCCCACACGGGTCGGCTTCTTGGTCTCCGGGTCCACCACGGCCACGTTCGAGATGTGGATCGGGGCCTCGACGACCTGCAGGCCGCCCTCGGTGGAACCGTTGTTGTCCTGGCCGGCGCGCAGGTGCTTGGTCACGCGGTTCACGCCCTCGACGAGCACGCGCTCATCCGCCGGGAACACGCGCAGGACCTTGCCCTGCTTGCCCTTGTCCTTGCCACTGATGACCTGGACGAGGTCGTCCTTCTTGATCTTGGCCATGAGGTCAGATCACCTCCGGGGCGAGCGACACGATCTTCATGAACTTCTTGTCACGCAGCTCGCGACCCACGGGGCCGAAGATGCGCGTGCCACGGGGCTCGCCGTCGGTCTTCAGGATGACCGCCGCGTTCTCGTCGAACTTGATGTACGAGCCGTCGGGACGGCGGGACTGCTTGCGGGTGCGGACCACCACGGCCTTGACGACGTCGCCCTTCTTGACGTTGCCGCCGGGGATGGCGTCCTTCACGGTGGCGACGATGGTGTCGCCGATGCCTGCGTAGCGGCGTCCGGAACCGCCGAGAACACGGATGGTCAGGATTTCCTTCGCACCGGTGTTGTCGGCGACCTTGAGCCGCGACTCCTGCTGGATCACTTGTCTCTCCTAGCGTCGCGCCGGTTCTCCCCCACGATGGGCGAGCCTTGCGGAACGGTTGAACGGGCATCCCGGGACGCTTACCCCTCCCCCGAGGCGGGCCGCCCGCCGTCGTCCCCCGGCGACGCGTGTTCAGACAGCGTCGGGGAGGTCGAGAGCGGAGGGGCGCGCAGGGCAGGGCCGAGGCGGATCCGGGATCGGCGTGCGCGGCCCTCGGCACACAGGATGGATGGTCCTGCCAACGAGAGGGCGCACGAATATCAGAGTCTAACGCACAAGGCCGCCCCGTGCCAGTGCACGGGGCGGCCCTCTGCGTCGCCGGCCCTCAGGGGGCCGGGTCGATCACTTGGCGCGCTCGACGATCTCCACCAGACGCCACCGCTTGGAGGCGGACAGCGGGCGGGTCTCGGCGAGGCGGACGCGGTCGCCCACGCCGGCGGTGTTGTCCTCGTCGTGCGCCTTCACGCGCTTCGAGGTCTTCAGCACCTTGCCGTAGAGCGAGTGCTTCTTGCGGTCCTCGACCTCGACGACGATGGTCTTGTCCATCTTGTCGGAGACGACGATGCCACGGAGGGCCTTGCGGTAGCCGCGCTCCTCGGAGACGGCCGGGGTCTGCTCGGTCACTTGGCAGCCTCCTCGTTCTTCTCGGCCTGCGCCTCGGCGGCGACATCGCCGCGGATGCCCAGCTCGCGCTCGCGCAGGATCGTGTAGATGCGCGCGATGTCACGCTTGACGGCCTTCAGCCGGCTGGCGTTGTCCAGCTGACCGGTGGCGGCCTGGAAGCGCAGGTTGAACAGCTCCTCCTTGGAGGACTTCAGGGCCTCCAGCAGGCGGGCGTTGTCCATCCCGTCCAGGGACTCGACGTTCAGATCCTTGGTGCCGATCGCCATGGGATCACTCACCACCCTCTCGACGGATGATACGGGCCTTCAGCGGCAGCTTGTGGATGGCCAGGCGGAGCGCCTCGCGGGCGACGTCCTCCGTGACACCCGACAGCTCGAAGAGCACGCGTCCGGGCTTGACGTTGGCGACCCACCACTCCGGCGAGCCCTTGCCGGAGCCCATGCGGGTCTCGGCGGGCTTCTTGGTGAGCGGACGGTCCGGGTAGATGTTGATCCAGACCTTGCCGCCACGCTTGATGTAGCGGGTCATGGCGATACGGGCGGCCTCGATCTGACGGTTGGTCACATAGGCCGGCGTGAGCGCCTGGATGCCCCACTCGCCGAACGTCACGGTGGTGCCGCCCTTGGCGGCGCCGGAACGCTTGGGGTGGTGCTGCTTGCGGTGCTTGACGCGACGGGGGATCAGCATCAGGCGTTGCCTCCTTCAGCGGGAGCGGCGGCCGGGGTCTCGGCGCCGGCGCCGGCGTTCTCCTGGCGGGGAGCACGCTCGGCGCGATCGTTGCGACGACGACGCTCACCGCCGCCGCGGCGCTCGCCGCCACGGCCACGGCCGGAGGGCTGCGCGGCCTCCTTGGCCGCGAGCTCCTTGGCGGTCAGGTCGCCCTTGTAGATCCAGACCTTCACGCCGATGCGGCCGAAGGTGGTCTTGGCCTCGAACTTGCCGAAGTCGATGTTCGCGCGGAGGGTGTGCAGCGGCACGCGACCCTCGCGGTAGAACTCCGAGCGGCTCATCTCGGCGCCGCCGAGGCGGCCGGAGCACTGGATGCGGATGCCCTGCGCGCCGGCGCGCATGGCGGACTGGATCGCCTTCTTCATCGCGCGGCGGAACGCCACGCGCGAGGCGAGCTGCTCGGCCACACCCTGCGCCACCAGCTGGGCATCGGTCTCGGGGTTCTTGACCTCGAGGATGTTCAGCTGGATCTGCTTGCCGGTGAGCTTCTCGAGCTCACCGCGGATGCGGTCGGCCTCGGCGCCGCGGCGGCCGATCACGATGCCCGGACGCGCGGTGTGGATGTCCACGCGCACGCGGTCACGGGTGCGCTCGATCTCCACCTTGGAGATGCCGGCGCGCTCCATGCCGGTGGTCATCAGCTCGCGGATCTTGACGTCCTCCTTGAGGAAGTCAGCGTAGCGCTGGCCCTCCTTGTGGGAGTCCGCGAACCAGTGCGAGACGTGGTCGGTGGTGATGCCGAGGCGGAACCCGTTGGGGTTGATCTTCTGGCCCATTGTCAGTTCCCACCCTTCTCGTCCTTGGACGCGACGACCACGGTCACGTGGCTCGTGCGCTTGTTGATGCGGTACGCGCGGCCCTGAGCACGGGGCTGGAACCGCTTCATGGTCGGGCCCTCGTCCACGAAGGCCTCGGTGATGTAGAGGGCGTCCTCGTCGAAGGCCTGGCCCTCGCGGTCCGCCTTGACGCGGGCGTTCGCCACCGCGGAGGCCACCAGCTTGTACACCGGCTCCGAAGCGCCCTGCTGGGCGAACTTCAGGATGGCCAGTGCTTCGGTGGCCTGCTTGCCACGGACCAGGTCGACGACGCGCCGGGCCTTCATCGGCGTCACGCGCAGGTGGCGCGCAATTGCCTTGGCTTCCATTGCTTCTCTCTTTCGATTCTCGAGAAGGTCAAGCGTGCTGTGCCCTCAGGCTCAGCGGCGCTTGCCCTTCTTGTCGTCCTTCACGTGGCCGCGGTAGGTCCGGGTCGGGGCGAACTCGCCCAGCTTGTGACCCACCATGGACTCGGTGACGAACACCGGGACGTGCTTGCGTCCGTCGTGGACCGCGATGGTGTGACCCAGCATGTCCGGGATGATCATCGACCGGCGGGACCAGGTCTTGATGACGTTCTTGCTGCCCTTCTCGTTCTCGGCCAGAACCTTCAGGTAGAGGTGCTGATCGACGAAGGGGCCCTTCTTCAGGCTGCGAGGCATGTCTTCCCTGCTCCCTTATCGCTTGTTCTTGCCGGTACGACGGCGACGCACGATGAGCTTGTCGCTTTCCTTGTTCGGACGACGCGTGCGGCCCTCGGGCTTGCCGTTCCGGTTGACGGGGTGACGACCGCCGGAGGTCTTGCCCTCGCCACCGCCGTGCGGGTGGTCGACCGGGTTCATGACGACGCCGCGGACGGTCGGGCGGACGCCCTTCCAGCGCATGCGGCCGGCCTTGCCCCAGTTGATGTTCGACTGCTCGGCGTTGCCGACCTCGCCGATCGTGGCGCGGCAGCGCACGTCGACGTTGCGGATCTCACCGGAGGGCAGGCGCAGCTGGGCGTACTTGCCCTCGCGGGCGACCAGCTGCACGGACGCGCCGGCGGAGCGGGCCATCTTGGCGCCGCCGCCGGGGCGCAGCTCCACCGCGTGGATGGTGGTGCCCACGGGGATGTTGCGCATCGGCAGGTTGTTGCCGGGCTTGATGTCGGCGTTCGGGCCGGCCTCGACCACGTCGCCCTGCTTCAGCTTGGCCGGGGCCAGGATGTAGCGCTTGGCGCCGTCCGCGTAGTGCAGCAGCGCGATGCGGGCGGTGCGGTTCGGGTCGTACTCGATGTGCGCGACGGTGGCGGGCACGCCGTCCTTGTCGTGGCGACGGAAGTCGACCAGGCGGTACTGGCGCTTGTGGCCGCCGCCCTTGTGACGGGTGGTGATGCGACCGGTGTTGTTGCGGCCGCCGGTCTTGTGCAGCGGACGGAGAAGGGACTTCTCCGGCGTGGACCGGGTGATCTCTGCGAAGTCGGCCACGGACGAGCCACGCAGGCCCGGGGTGGTCGGCTTGTACTTACGGATAGCCATGTGTCAGTTCCTCGATTAAGTGGTCTCCGCACGCCGATCAGGCGAGCGGACCTCCGAAGATGTCGATGGTCCCGTCCTTGAGCGTGACGATGGCACGCTTGGTGGACTTGCGCTGGCCCCACCCGAAGCGGGTGCGACGGCGCTTGCCGGAACGGTTCAGGGTGTTGACCGAGGCCACGTCGACGTTGAAGATGCGCTCCACCGCCTGCTTGATCTCGGACTTGTTGGAGCGCGGGTCGACCAGGAAGGTGTACTTGCCCTCGTCGATCAGACCGTAGCTCTTCTCCGACACGACGGGAGCGATGATCACGTCGCGGGGATCCTTGTTGATGGAGCCGCTCACTGGGCATCCTCCTTCTTGGCGCCGGAAGCCTGGGCCACGTACGCCTCGTAGGCCGCCTGGGTGAACACGACGTCGTCGGAGACGAGCACGTCGTAGGTGTTCAGCTGGTCGGCGTACAGGGTGTGGACCGCGGGCAGGTTGCGGGCGGACAGGGCGGCGACGTCGTCGGCCCGGTCGATCACCAGCAGCACGTTCTTGCGGCCGGTGTTCAGGGACGCGAGGCCCGCCTTGGCGGCCTTGGTGGACGGGGTGGTCCCGGACACGAGGGCCTCGATGACGTGGACGCGGCCGTTGCGGGCGCGGTCCGACAGGGCACCGCGCAGGGCGGCGGCCTTCATCTTCTTGGGGGTGCGCTGCGAGTAGTCACGCGGGGTCGGGCCGTGGACGACGCCACCACCGGTCATGTGCGGGGCGCGGATGGAGCCCTGACGTGCGCGGCCGGTGCCCTTCTGCTTGAACGGCTTGCGACCGGCACCGGACACCTCGCCGCGGCGCTTCGTCTTGTGCGTGCCCTGACGGGCGGCGGCGAGCTGGGCGACGACGACCTGGTGCATGAGCGGCACGTTGGACTGCACGTCGAAGAGCTCGGCGGGCAGATCGACCTGGACGGTCTTCACGGAGTTCTCAGCCATGGTCTCAGGCTCCCTTCACGGCGCTGCGGACGAGCACGACCTGGCCCTTGGAGCCGGGCACCGCGCCCTTGATCAGCAGGAGGTTGTTCTCCACGTCGATGCCGTGGAGGGTCAGGTTCATGGTGGTCTGGCGCACGGCGCCCATGCGACCGGGCATGCGCTGGCCCTTGAACACGCGGCCGGGGGTGGACGCGCCGCCCACGGAGCCGGGCTTGCGGTGGTTCTTGTGCTGGCCGTGCGAGGCGCCCACACCGGCGAAGCCGTGGCGCTTCATGGCGCCGGCGAAGCCCTTGCCCTTGGTGGTGCCCACGACGTCGACCTTCTGGCCGGCCTCGAAGACCTCCACGGTCACGTCCTGGCCGAGCGAGTACTCGGCGGCGTCGGCGGTGCGCAGCTCGACGAGGTGGCGACGCGGGGTCACGCCGGCCTTCTCGAAGTGACCGGCCAGGGGCTTGGTCACGCGGCGGGGATCGATCTGGCCGTAGGCGATCTGCACGGCGGTGTAGCCGTCGGTCTCCTCGGAGCGCAGCTGGGTGACGACGTTCGGGTCTGCCTTGACCACGGTCACAGGGATGAGCTTGTTGTCCTCATCCCAGACCTGGGTCATGCCGAGCTTCGTGCCCAGCAGGCCCTTGATGTTCTGGGTGTTGGTCATAGTCTCTCAGCACCTCCCTCTCAGAGCTTGATCTCGATGTTGACGTCCGCGGGCAGGTCCAGTCGCATGAGCGAGTCGACGGCCTTCGGGGTCGGGTCGATGATGTCGATGAGCCGCTTGTGGGTGCGCATCTCGAAATGCTCGCGGCTGTCCTTGTACTTGTGGGGAGAACGGATAACGCAGTACACGTTCTTCTCCGTCGGCAGCGGCACGGGGCCGACCACCGTCGCGCCTGCGCGCGTGACCGTGTCAACGATCTTGCGGGCCGAGACGTCGATGACCTCGTGGTCGTACGACTTCAGCCGGATGCGGATCTTCTGTCCCGCCATGGCGTCACGCCTCTCTCGTCGGGTGTGCTGTTCCTGTCCCTGTGCGGCGGATCGTGCCCGCCTTCTTGTCCTCCACCCGCGCGGGGCGAATCCGGTCGGACCGGGTTCCTCGCCGCCGCCGGACTCCGGTCCACGCGGTCGGGCGTGTCGCATTCCTGGGAGGGCACACGCCTGTGGCGGGTCGGAGTGGTGACGTCACATCTGGGCCGAGCTGCCGCCGCGAGACACACGACGACAGCGCAATGGCGCTTGAGCAACCGAATCAGTATAGACAGAAGCGGGCCCAGTCCGCCAATCGGCGGGCCGGGCCCGGCGGTCCCCCGGGCTCAGCGGCCCCACTCGGTGGGCGGGCCGGCATTGAGTAGCAGGGTGAAGACGACGGCGACCACGGCGACCGCCAGGAGCGCGCTGACCACCGGATGGCGCAGCACCACGACGAGAAGCCGTTCGAGGGGCCCCCGCTCCCCCGGCGCGCGGTCCACGACCTGCCACCGCGACGCCGGCTCGCCGCGCCGCCGCTGGGCCCGCTCGAACGGGACCGTCATGAACGGGACGATCGTCGAACCGAGGCCGAGGAGTCCGCGGGCCACGGGCCACCGCCCATCGATCCACACGGCGACCGTCACCACGAGGTAGCAGAGGAACACGAAGCCGTGGACGCCGCCGGCGATCGGCACCATCCGCTCCGTGACTCCGCCGTACTTGAGGCCCATGGCGATCAGCAGACCGGCCCAGGTGAACATCTCGGCCATCGCCGTGACGGCGAAGAGGCGGCGCGGGCCGGGCAGGCTCATCGCTCCAGCTCCCCGCCGCGGTTCGCGCGCCGGATGCGCCGGGCACGGTCGATCTCGGGACGGAAGGTCCGCAGCGCCCAGCGCACGGCCACGACGGCCACGGCGAGCACCACGATGAGGATGAGCAGTTCAGGCATGCTCCCCAGCCTAGCCGCCGCCGCCGCGCCGTCGTCGGACACGGCGACGCCCCCGCCTCCGGGGGACCCGGAGACGGGGGCGTCGCGCGTCAGCGGCTCAACGGAGCCACGAGACGGGATGCGTCAGATCACTTGGTGATCTTGGTGACGCGGCCGGAGCCCACGGTGCGGCCACCCTCGCGGATGGCGAAGCCGAGGCCCTCCTCCATGGCGATCGGCTGGATGAGCTCGACCGACATCTCGGTGGTGTCGCCGGGCATGACCATCTCGGTGCCCTCGGGCAGCGTGATGACGCCGGTGACGTCGGTGGTGCGGAAGTAGAACTGCGGGCGGTAGTTCGAGTAGAACGGGTTGTGACGGCCACCCTCGTCCTTGGACAGGATGTAGACGTTCGCCTCGAAGTTGGTGTGCGGGGTGATGGAGCCCGGCTCCACCACGACCTGGCCGCGCTCCACGTCGTCGCGCTTCAGGCCGCGCAGCAGCAGACCGCAGTTCTCGCCGGCCCAGGCCTCGTCGAGCTGCTTGTGGAACATCTCGATGCCGGTGACGGTGGTCTTCTGCACGTCGCGGATGCCGACGATCTCGACCTCGGAGTTGATCTTCAGGGTGCCGCGCTCGGCGCGACCGGTCACCACGGTGCCACGACCGGTGATGGTGAAGACGTCCTCGATCGGCATCAGGAACGGCTTGTCCTTGTCGCGGACCGGGTCCGGGATGAACTCGTCCACGGCCTCCATGAGGTCCTCGACGGACTTGACCCACTGGGGGTCGCCCTCGAGGGCCTTCAGACCGGAGGTGCGGATGACCGGGGCCTCGTCGCCGTCGAAGTCCTGGGAGGACAGCAGCTCGCGGACCTCCATCTCGACGAGCTCGAGGAGCTCCTCGTCCTCGACCATGTCCGACTTGTTCAGGGCCACGAGCAGGGCCGGCACGCCGACCTGGCGGGCCAGGAGCACGTGCTCACGGGTCTGGGCCATCGGGCCGTCGGTGGCGGCGACCACGAGGATCGCGCCGTCCATCTGAGCGGCGCCGGTGATCATGTTCTTGATGTAGTCGGCGTGACCGGGGGCGTCCACGTGGGCGTAGTGACGCTTCTCGGTCTGGTACTCCACGTGGGAGATGTTGATGGTGATGCCGCGCTGACGCTCCTCGGGGGCGGAGTCGATCGTCGCGAAGTCACGGGCCTCGTTCAGGTCCGGGTACTTGTCGTACAGGACCTTCGAGATGGCGGCGGTCAGCGTGGTCTTGCCGTGGTCAACGTGGCCGATGGTGCCGATGTTGACGTGCGGCTTCGTCCGCTCGAACTTTGCCTTTGCCACTAGTTCCTCCTAAGAACTGGTTCATCGTCAAGAAGACTGCTCAGCCGCCTGCGACGTGCTGACAACTTGACTGAGTCTACTCGGATGGTGCGGGGTTGGGGAAATCCCGGCCTCACGAGGGCCAGTCCGGTTCCAGGCCGTCGGGACCGCCGGAAGCGGACCGGACCTGACCCGTCCTGATCGCGGACCGCCGCGCCGGGGAGGGCGGTCCGGTCGCCCCGGGCCGGCCGCGGCTGCGGCGGCCGACCCGGGGCAGGTCGTTCAGAGCAGGTGACCTGCGGTCACTCGCCCTGGGACTTCTGGATGATCTCGTCCGCCACGGCCTTGGGGACCTCGGCGTAGGAGTGGAAGGTCATCGAGTACACCGCGCGGCCCTGCGTCTTGGAGCGCAGGTCGCCGATGTAGCCGAACATCTCCGACAGCGGCACGAGGGCGTTGACCACCTTCACGCCGGTGGCGTCCTCCATGGACTGGATCTGGCCGCGGCGGGAGTTCAGGTCGCCGATGACGTCGCCCATGAACTCCTCGGGGGTGCGGACCTCCACGGCCATCAGCGGCTCGAGGATGATCGGGTTGGCCTTGCGGACACCCTCCTTGAAGGCCTGGGAGCCGGCGATCTTGAACGCCATCTCCGAGGAGTCGACGTCGTGGTACGCGCCGTCGAGCAGGGTGGCCTTCACGCCGACCATCGGGTAGCCGGCCAGCACGCCGAACTGCATGGCGTCCTGGATGCCCGCGTCCACCGAGGGGATGTACTCGCGGGGCACGCGACCGCCGGTGACGGCGTTCTCGAACTCGTAGACCTCGCCCTCGGCGGTGTCCAGGGGCTCGAAGGACAGCTGCACCTTGGCGAACTGGCCGGAGCCGCCGGTCTGCTTCTTGTGCGTGTAGTCGACCTTGTCGACCTTGCGCTTGATGGTCTCGCGGTACGCGACCTGGGGCTTGCCCACGTTGGCCTCGACCTTGAACTCGCGCTTCATACGGTCCACGAACACGTCCAGGTGGAGCTCGCCCATGCCGCCGATCTCGGTCTGGCCGGTCTCCTCGTTGAGGTTCACGCGGAACGTGGGGTCCTCGGCGACGAGCTTCTGGATGGCGGTGGAGAGCTTCTCCTGGTCACCCTTGGTCTTCGGCTCGATGGCCACGGAGATCACGGGCTCCGGGAAGGTCATCGACTCGAGGATGATCGGGTTCGCGGGATCGCACAGGGTGTCGCCCGTGGTGGTGTCCTTGAGGCCGATCACGGCGTAGATGTGGCCGGCGACCACCTCGTCCACCGGGTTCTCCTTGTTGGCGTGCATCTGGAACAGCTTGCCGATGCGCTCCTTCTTGCCCTTGGTGGCGTTGAGGATCTGCGCACCGGACTCCAGGCGGCCGGAGTACACGCGGATGAAGGTCAGCGTGCCGAAGAAGGGGTGCGTGGCGATCTTGAAGGCGAGCGCCGAGAACGGGGCCTCCTTCGACGCCTCGCGCTCCAGCACCTCCTCCTCGTCGTTCACGGCGTGGCCCTTGACGGAGCCGGCGTCCAGCGGGTTCGGCAGGTAGGCGACCACGGCGTCCAGCATCGGCTGCACGCCACGGTTCTTGAACGCGGAGCCGCAGAACACCGGGTAGGCCTCGGCGTTCACGGTCAGCTGGCGCACGCCGGCCTGGATCTCCTCGACGGTGAGCTCCTCGCCCTCGAGGTACTTCTCCATGAGCTCCTCGGAGGTCTCGGCGACGGCCTCGACGAGCTCGTTGCGGTACTCCTCGGCCTTCTCCTGGAGCTCGGCGGGGATCTCGCGGGTCTCATAGGAGGCGCCCATGGTGACGTCGCCCTTGGCGTCACCCGGCCACACGAAGGCCTTCATGGAGAGCAGGTCGACGACGCCCACGAAGTCGTTCTCGGCGCCGATCGGCAGCTGCATCACGAGCGGACGCGCGCCGAGGCGCTTCACGATGGTGTCGACGGTGAAGTAGAAGTCCGCGCCCAGCTTGTCCATCTTGTTGACGAAGCAGATGCGCGGGACGTTGTACTTGTCCGCCTGGCGCCACACGGTCTCCGACTGGGGCTCCACGCCCTCCTTGCCGTCGAACACGGCGACGGCGCCGTCGAGCACGCGCAGCGAGCGCTCCACCTCGACCGTGAAGTCCACGTGGCCGGGGGTGTCGATGATGTTGATCTGGTGGTCGTTCCAGAAGCAGGTCACCGCGGCGGAGGTGATGGTGATGCCGCGCTCCTTCTCCTGCTCCATCCAGTCCGTCGTCGCGCCGCCGTCGTGGGTCTCGCCCAGCTTGTGGTTGACACCCGTGTAGAACAGGATGCGCTCGGTGGTGGTGGTCTTGCCGGCATCGATGTGGGCCATGATGCCGATGTTGCGGACCTTGTGCAGGTCGGTCAGCACGTCCTGTGCCACGGTGTCTCCCTTGGTCGGGTGGAATGGGGGGGCTCGTGAGGTGGATGCGGTGGGTGGCCCGTCCGAGAGGACGCACCTGCGGCCCGAGGCGCGGATCGCGCGCCCCGGGCCACACGGATCACCAGCGGTAGTGGGCGAAGGCCTTGTTGGCCTCGGCCATCTTGTGGGTGTCCTCGCGACGCTTCACGGCGCCGCCCAGGCCGTTCGAGGCGTCCAGGATCTCGTTCATCAGACGCTCGGTCATGGTCTTCTCACGGCGGGCCTTGGAGAAGCCGACCAGCCAGCGCAGGGCCAGGGCCGTGGAGCGGCCCGGCTTGACCTCGACGGGCACCTGGTAGGTGGCGCCGCCGACGCGGCGGGAGCGCACCTCGAGGGCCGGCTTGATGTTGTCCATGGCCTTCTTGAGGGTGGCCACGGGATCGGCGCCGTTCTTGGCACGGGCGCCCTCGAGCGCGCCGTACACGATGCGCTCGGCGGTGGACTTCTTGCCGTCGACGAGCACCTTGTTGATCAGCTGCGTGACCAGCGGGGAGCCGTAGACGGGATCGACGACGAGGGGGCGCTTCGGCGCAGGACCCTTACGAGGCATTACTTCTTCTCCTTCTTGGCGCCGTAGCGGGAGCGGGCCTGGCCGCGGTTCTTCACGCCCTGGGTGTCGAGGGCGCCGCGCACGATCTTGTAGCGCACGCCGGGCAGGTCCTTCACACGACCGCCGCGGACGAGCACGATCGAATGCTCCTGCAGGTTGTGGCCCTCGCCGGGGATGTAGGCCGTGACCTCGATGCCGCCGTTCAGGCGCACACGGGCGACCTTGCGCAGCGCCGAGTTCGGCTTCTTGGGCGTGGTGGTGTACACACGGGTGCACACGCCACGACGCATGGGGTTCCCCTGCAGGGCAGGGGCCTTCGTATTGACGACCTTGGGTGAGCGGCCCTTGCGGACCAGCTGCTGAATCGTAGGCACTCTTCAGCCTTCCTGTGTTTCGGTGATCGCTGACGTGATCGACCGGCGCCCGGGGCGCCGGCTGCTCGTTCCTCTGCTCTGCCTCTCCCTGTGGGGGCTCGCAACGAGCAGACGTCCGCAGGCGTGCAAAAGTGTGGCATCTGCCGCGCAATGACCCCGCGACCCGGACAGCGTCCAATTTGCCACACGAAAAACAATCCTTGACAGCATAGCACGCCCCGGCGCCGTCGACGAGCCGGCCCCGCACGCCAAGGGGCCCGCCGCTCCCCCGCGTGAGCGGCGGAACGGCGGGCCCCCTGGGGGACGGGGATCAGGCGCGGAAGTCGCCCCCGCGGTCGTAGTCGTCCAACGAGACGGCGTGGAAGTCGTTCTCGCCGAGCGACTGGTCCAGACCCGGGTAGTCGAAGTCCGCGAAGCCGGCCGGCGAGGCGAACAGGTTGGCCTTCGCCTCCTCCGTCGGCTCCACGACGGTCTTCGTGTAGCGGTCCAGGCCCGTGCCGGCCGGGATCAGCTTGCCGATGATCACGTTCTCCTTCAGGCCCAGCAGCGGGTCGGACTTGCCCTCCATGGCCGCCTGCGTCAGGACGCGGGTCGTCTCCTGGAAGGACGCGGCCGACAGCCACGAGTCCGTGGCCAGCGAGGCCTTCGTGATGCCCATCAGCTCGTCGCGGCCGGAGGCCGGCTGGCGGCCCTCAGCGACGGCGGCGCGGTTGGCGGCCACGAAGCGCGCCCGGTCCGTGAGCTCGCCCGGCAGCAGGTCGGTGTCACCGGACTCGATGACGGTGATGCGACGCAGCATCTGCCGGACGATGACCTCCACGTGCTTGTCGTGGATGCCCACGCCCTGGGACTGGTACACGTTCTGCACCTCGTCCACGAGGAACCGCTGCGCGGCCCGCGGGCCGAGCACGCGCAGGACCTGCTTCGGGTCCACGGCGCCGGCCACGAGCTGCGTGCCCACCGGCACGTGCTCGCCGTCGGCCACGAGGATGCGCGCACGGCGCAGCACCGGGTAGGCGATCTCCTCGGAGCCGTCGTCCGGCGTGAGCAGCAGGCGCACGGACGCCTCGGTGTCCTCGATGGTCACGCGGCCGGCGACCTCGGAGATCGGGGCCACGCCCTTCGGGGTGCGGGCCTCGAAGAGCTCCTGGATGCGGGGCAGACCCTGCGTGATGTCGTCGGCCGAGGCCACACCGCCGGTGTGGAACGTGCGCATGGTGAGCTGGGTGCCCGGCTCACCGATCGACTGGGCCGCGATGATGCCGACGGCCTCGCCGATGTCCACCAGCTGGCCGGTGGCCATGGAGCGGCCGTAGCACTTCGCGCAGGTGCCCACGGCGGACTCGCAGGTCAGGACCGAGCGGACCTTGATCTCCGTGACGCCGGCGGCCACCAGCTCGCCGATCAGCACGTCGCCCACGTCCGCACCGGCCGAGGCCAGCACCGTGCCGTCCTCGCCCGTGACGTCCTGGGCCAGCGTGCGGGCGAAGGCCGAGTTCTCGACCTGCTCGTGGGCCACCAGCTCGCCGTCGGCGTTCGGGGCGGCGATCGTGACGGACAGGCCGCGCTCGGTGCCGCAGTCGTCCTCGCGGACGATGACGTCCTGGGACACATCGACGAGACGACGGGTCAGGTAGCCCGAGTTCGCGGTCTTCAGCGCGGTGTCCGCGAGGCCCTTGCGGGCGCCGTGGGTGGCGGAGAAGTACTCGAGCACGGACAGGCCCTCGCGGTACGAGGACTTGATCGGACGCGGGATGATCTCACCCTTCGGGTTGGCCACGAGGCCGCGGATGCCCGCGATCTGGCGCACCTGGAGCCAGTTGCCTCGCGCACCGGAGGACACCATGCGGTTGATGGTGTTGAGCTCCGGCAGGCCGTCCTTCATGGCCGCGGCGACCTCGTCGGTGGCCTTGTTCCAGATGTCGATCAGCTCGGAGCGACGCTCGTCGTCCGCGATCAGGCCCTTGTCGTACTGCTGCTGCACGCGCTGGGCCTGCTCCTCGTAGCCCTCCATGATGGCGGCCTTGTCGAAGTCGGAGGTGATGTCCGAGATCGCCACGGTCACACCCGACCAGGTGCCCCAGTGGAAGCCGGCGTCCTTGAGGTTGTCCAGCGTCTGCGCGGTGACGACCATCGGGTAGCGCTCGGCCAGGTCGTTGACCAGCTGACCGAGGGTGCCCTTGGTCGCCTGCTTGTCCAGCCACGGGTAGTCGTCCGGCAGCAGCTCGTTGAACAGCACCTTGCCCAGGGTGGTCTCGATGAGGGCGATCTCGCCCTCGGACCAGCCCTCGGGGGCCGGCACGTCCGCCGACGGCACGAAGCCCTCGACGCCGATCCGCGCGGGCGCGTTCAGGTGCAGGTCGCCGCCGTCGAACGCCATGATGGCCTCGCCGACGGTCGCGTACAGGTTGCCCGCGCCGACCTCGTCCGGACGCACCGTGGTGAGGTGGTTCAGTCCGATGATCATGTCCTGGGCCGGCACGGCGACCGCACGGCCGTCCGAGGGCTTCAGGATGTTGTGGCTCGAGAGCATGAGCAGGCGCGCCTCGGCCTGGGCCTCCGGCGACAGGGGCAGGTGGACCGCCATCTGGTCGCCGTCGAAGTCCGCGTTGAACGCGGAGCAGACCAGCGGGTGCAGCTGCAGGGCCTTGCCTTCCACGAGCTGCGGCTCGAAGGCCTGGATGCCCAGACGGTGCAGGGTGGGGGCGCGGTTCAGCAGGACCGGGTGCTCGGTGATGACCTCCTCGAGCACGTCCCAGACCTGCGGACGGAAGCGCTCCACCATGCGCTTGGCGGACTTGATGTTCTGCGCGTGGTTCAGGTCCACGAGACGCTTCATCACGAACGGCTTGAACAGCTCCAGCGCCATCTGCTTCGGCAGGCCGCACTGGTGCAGCTTGAGCTGGGGACCCACCACGATGACCGAGCGGCCCGAGTAGTCCACGCGCTTGCCGAGCAGGTTCTGACGGAACCGGCCCTGCTTGCCCTTGAGCATGTCGGAGAGTGACTTGAGCGGGCGGTTGCCCGGGCCGGTCACCGGCCGGCCGCGGCGGCCGTTGTCGAACAGCGAGTCCACGGCCTCCTGCAGCATGCGCTTCTCGTTGTTGACGATGATCTCGGGCGCGCCGAGGTCGAGCAGCCGCTTCAGGCGGTTGTTGCGGTTGATCACGCGACGGTACAGGTCGTTGAGGTCGGAGGTCGCGAAGCGGCCGCCGTCCAGCTGCACCATCGGACGCAGCTCCGGCGGGATCACCGGGACGGCGTCCAGGACCATGCCCTCGGGCGAGTTGTCCGTGGTCAGGAACGCGTTGACGACCTTCAGGCGCTTCAGGGCGCGGGTCTTGCGCTGGCCCTTGCCCGTCTTGATGGTCTCACGCAGCATCTCGGACTCGGCCTCGAGGTCGAAGGTCTGCAGGCGACGCTGGATCGCCTCCGCGCCCATCGAGCCCTCGAAGTACTGGCCGTACTTGTCCCGCATGGCGCGGTACAGACCCTCGTCGCCCTCGAGGTCGGCGACCTTGAGGTTCTTGAAGCGGTCCCAGACCTGCTCCTTGCGGTCCAGGTCCGCGTCCGCGCGCTTGCGGATCTGCGCCATGGTCTTGTCCGCGGCGTCGCGGGCCTTCTTCTTCTCGGCGGCCTTGGCGCCCTCGGACTCCAGCTTGGCCAGGTCCTTCTCGAGGTCGGCGGCCACCGCGGCGATGTCGGAGTCACGCTGGTCGGCCAGGACACGGGTCTCCTGGTCGTACTCGGCCTGGAGGTTGGCCAGGTCGCGGTGCCGGGCCTCCTCGTCCACCGAGGTGATCATGTACGCCGCGAAGTAGATGACCTTCTCGAGGTCCTTCGGCGCCAGGTCCAGCAGGTAGCCCAGGCGCGAGGGCACGCCCTTGAAGTACCAGATGTGGGTGACCGGCGCAGCCAGCTCGATGTGGCCCATGCGGTCGCGGCGCACCTTCGAGCGGGTCACCTCGACGCCGCAGCGCTCGCAGATGATGCCCTTGAAGCGCACGCGCTTGTACTTGCCGCACGCGCACTCCCAGTCACGGGTGGGGCCGAAGATCTTCTCGCAGAAGAGTCCGTCCTTCTCCGGCTTCAGGGTGCGGTAGTTGATGGTCTCCGGCTTCTTGACCTCGCCGTAGGACCAGCGGCGGATGTCCTCCGCCGTGGCCAGGCCGATGCGCATCAGGCCGAAAGAGTTGTCAGTGGACATGCTGTTCACGCTCATGCTCCGGTGAACTCCCTTGGTTCAGTGGTTCTCAGGTGACGTCTTGTGGATGCGGGATCGGGCCCGGCTCAGACTTCCTCCACCGAGCTGGGCTCGGCGTGGGAGAGGTCGATGCCCAGCTCCTCGGCGGCGCGGTAGACCTCGTCCTCCGCGTCGCGCATCTCGATGGCCTGGCCGTCGGCGGAGAGGACCTCCACGTTCAGGCAGAGGGACTGCATCTCCTTGATGAGCACCTTGAAGGACTCGGGAACACCCGGCTCCGGGATGTTCTCGCCCTTGACGATGGCCTCGTAGACCTTCACGCGGCCGTGGATGTCGTCGGACTTGATGGTCAGCAGCTCCTGGAGGGTGAACGCCGCGCCGTACGCCTCGAGCGCCCACACCTCCATCTCGCCGAAGCGCTGGCCGCCGAACTGGGCCTTACCGCCCAGCGGCTGCTGCGTGATCATCGAGTACGGGCCCGTGGAACGGGCGTGGATCTTGTCGTCCACCAGGTGGTGCAGCTTGAGCATGTACATGTAGCCCACGGACACCGGGTCCGGGAACGGCTCGCCGGTGCGGCCGTCGAACAGCTGCGCCTTGCCGCTGTCGCTCATGAGACGGTCGCCGTCGCGGGTCACGTTCACGTGGCCGAGCAGGCCCGTGATCTCGTACGCCTCGGCGCCGTCGAACACCGGGGTGGCCACGTTGACCGGACCGGACTGCCGCGGGAAGTTCGGCAGGTCCTTGATCCACTCCGGCTCGCCCTGGATGTCCCAGCCGCGCGAGGCGGCCCAGCCCAGGTGCAGCTCCATGACCTGGCCGAGGTTCATGCGGCCGGGGACGCCGAGCGGGTTCAGCACGATGTCCACCGGGGTGCCGTCCGCCAGGAACGGCATGTCCTCGAGCGGCAGGATCTTCGAGATGACGCCCTTGTTGCCGTGGCGGCCGGCCATCTTGTCGCCGTCGGTGATCTTGCGCTTCTGCGCCACGTAGACGCGCACCAGCTGGTTCACGCCCGGGGGCAGGTCGTCGTCCTCGTCGCGGTCGAAGATGCGCACGCCGATGACGGTGCCGGACTCGCCGTGCGGCACCTTCAGGGACGTGTCGCGGACCTCGCGGGACTTCTCGCCGAAGATCGCGCGCAGCAGGCGCTCCTCCGGGGTCAGCTCGGTCTCGCCCTTCGGGGTCACGCGGCCGACCAGGATGTCGCCGGCCTCCACCTCGGCGCCGATGTGGATGATGCCGCGCTCGTCGAGCTGCGAGAGCACCTCCTCGGACACGTTGGGGATGTCGCGCGTGATCTCCTCGGCGCCCAGCTTGGTGTCGCGGGCGTCGACCTCGTGCTCCTCGATGTGGATCGAGGTGAGGACGTCCTCCGAGACCATGCGCTGGGACAGGATGATCGCGTCCTCGTAGTTCAGGCCCTCCCAGGGCATGAACGCGACGAGGAGGTTCTTGCCGAGCGCGAGCTCGCCGTTGTCCGTGGCGGGACCGTCGGCGATGATGCTCAGCGGCTCCACCCGCTCGCCCTCGGAGACGCGCACCCGCTGGTTGTAGGCGTTGCCCTGGTTCGAGCGGGCGAACTTCATGATCGGGTAGTGCGTGGTGGTGCCGTCGTCGTTCATGACGGTCACCAGGTCCGCGGCCACCTCGGTCACGACGCCGCCCTGGGTGGCCGTCACGGAGTCGCCCGCGTCCACGGCCACGTACTTCTCCATGCCGGTGCCCACGTAGGGGGCCTCGGAGCGGAGCAGCGGCACGGCCTGACGCTGCATGTTCGCGCCCATGAGCGCGCGGTTGGCGTCGTCGTGCTCGAGGAACGGGATCAGGGCGGTGGCCGCCGACACCATCTGGCGCGGGGACACGTCCATGTAGTCGATCTCGTCCACGGTCGAGAGCACGGGCTCGCCGTCGCCGCCGCGCTGGCGGCAGAGCACGAACTCCTCCTCGAACCGGCCGTCCTCATCCACCGGGGCGTTCGCCTGGGCGATCTGGAAGGCCAGCTCGTCGTCGGCGGTCAGGTAGTCCACGGTGTCCGTGACCCGGCCGTCGACCACGCGGCGGTACGGGGTCTCGATGAAGCCGAAGGAGTTGATCCGGCCGAAGGTCGCCAGCGACCCGATGAGGCCGATGTTCGGGCCTTCCGGGGTCTCGATGGGGCACATGCGGCCGTAGTGCGACGGGTGGACGTCACGGACCTCCATGCCGGCACGGTCGCGGGACAGGCCGCCCGGGCCGAGCGCGGACAGGCGACGCTTGTGCGTCAGGCCGGCCAGCGGGTTGTTCTGGTCCATGAACTGGGACAGCTGCGAGGTGCCGAAGAACTCCTTGATCGCCGCCACCACGGGGCGGATGTTGATCAGGGTCTGCGGGGTGATCGCCTCGACGTCCTGGGTGGTCATGCGCTCGCGCACGACGCGCTCCATGCGGGACAGGCCGGTGCGGATCTGGTTCTCGATCAGCTCGCCCACCGCACGGATGCGACGGTTGCCGAAGTGGTCGATGTCGTCGATCTCCACGCGCACATCCACCGGCTCGCCGTCGCGCGTGCCCTTGATGACGGTCTCGCCGGCGTGCAGCGCGGCGATGAAGTGCACCATCTGGACGATGTCGTCCTCGGTGAGCACAGACGCGTTGGGGTCGCCGAGGTGCACGTCCACGCCGAGCTTGCGGTTGAGCTTGTAGCGGCCCACCTTGGCGAGGTCGTAGCGCTTCGGGGTGAAGTACAGGTTGTTCAGCAGCGTCTGCGCGGCGTCGACGGCGGCCGGCTCGCCCGGGCGCAGCTTGCGGTAGATGTCGAGCAGGGCCTCGTCCTGGTCCGCGGTGCCGTCCTTCTCGAGGGTGGCGCGGATGGAGTCGTAGTGGCCGAACTCCTCCAGGATGCGGGACTCGGTCCAGCCCATGGCCTTGAGCAGCACCGTCACGGGCTGCTTGCGCTTGCGGTCGAGGCGGACGCCGACCTGGTCACGCTTGTCCACCTCGAGCTCGAACCAGGCGCCGCGCGAGGGGATGATCTTCGCGGAGAAGATCTCCTTGTCCGAGGTCTTGTCCGGGGTGCGCTCGAAGTAGGCGCCCGGGGAGCGGACCAGCTGGGAGACGACGACGCGCTCGGTGCCGTTGATGATGAACGTGCCGTTGCGGGTCATCAGCGGGAAGTCGCCCATGAAGACGGTCTGCTGCTTGATCTCGCCGGTCGTGTTGTTCATGAACTCGGCCTTGACGTACAGCGGGGCGGAGAAGGTCGCGTCGCGATCCTTGCACTCCTCCTCCGTCATCTTCGCGTCGGCGAACTCGGGCTCGGCGAAGGACAGGGACATGGTGCCCTGGAAGTCCTCGATCGGGGAGATCTCCTCGAAGATGTCCGTCAGTCCCGAGGTGACGGGCACGGAGTGGTCGTCGGCGGCCAGGGCGGCGTCCACGCGCGCGGCCCACCGCTCATTGCCGATCAGGCGGTCGAACGACTCGGTCTGCAGCGCCAGCAGGTCCGGCACGTCCAGCGGCTCGGAGATCTTGGCGAAGGAGACGCGTCCGGCGGAGGCGCCGGATCGCGGGGAGACGGTAGCGGTTTCGTTGGAGGTGCTCGAGGCGACCACGTAGGATCCTTCCACAGGCCTTCTGGGTTCCGTTCGCTCCCCTGCCGCGAGACGGCGGCGCCGGCCCACCGCTATATGAAGGCCGTGCGGAACCGTGCGGGCCACGGCGGGACGCGAGGTCCTGCGGGCGGCACGGAACAGGGGAGATGCAAAGATCCATCCTATCCGCGCCCGTCGCCCCTGTCCAGCCGGGGGTGCGTGACCCGGGACGCCACGAGGCCCCCGGTCCGCAGCGCGGGTCCGGGGGCCTCGTGAGGAGGCGTGATGCGGCTCAGGCCGCGATCATCACTTGAGGGTGACGGTGGCGCCGGCGCCCTCGAGCTGCTCCTTGGCCTTCTCGGCGGTCTCCTTGTTGACGCCCTCGAGGATGGGCTTGGGAGCGCCGTCCACCAGGTCCTTGGCCTCCTTCAGGCCGAGGGAGGTGAGGGCGCGCACCTCCTTGATGACGCCGATCTTCTTGTCGCCGGCGGCCTCGAGGACGACGTCGAACTCGTCCTTCTCCTCGGCGGCGGCGGCCTCGGCACCGCCGGCGGCACCGCCGGCGGCGGCCACGGCCACGGGGGCGGCGGCGGTGACGTCGAACTTCTCCTCGAACGCCTTGATGAACTCGGACAGCTCGATGAGGGTCAGCTCCTCGAACGCGGCGAGCAGCTCTTCGGTGGTCAGCTTGGCCATGATGGCTCCTTTACGGGTACGTCTTGACTACGTGTGAAGTGGTGGGCCGTGCAGCCCGGGGCGGACTGCTCAGGCAGCCTCGCCCTGCGCGGCGCGCAGCGCCTCGACCGTGCGGACGGTCTTGGACAGCGGCGCCTGGAACAGGGCGGCAGCCTTGGACATGCTGCCCTTCATCGCGCCGGCGAACTTGGCCAGCAGCACCTCGCGGGACTCGAGGTCCGCGAGCTTCTTGATGCCGGCCTCGTCCAGGGGCTGGCCATCCATGTAGCCGCCCTTGAGCACGAGCTTCTCGTGATCCTTGGCAAAGTCACGCAGGGCCTTCGCGACGTTGACCGGGTCCCCGGTCACGAACGCGATCGCGGTGGGACCGGACAGGTGAGCCTCGAGGCCCTCCAGACCGGCGTCCTTGGCCGCGATCTCGGCCAGCGTGTTCTTCGCCACGGCGTAGGTCGCGTCCTGACGGATGGAGTCGCGCAGCTGCTTGAGCTCCGTCACCGTCAGGCCACGGTATTCCGTCAGAACAGCGGCGCTGGACTCACGGAACAGGTCCGTGAGCTCAGCCACCGCCGACTCCTTCGCGGACGTCGCCATGGCACTCCTCTCGATGATGCGTGGGAACCGCCACCCCGAGACGAGAAAGCGCCCCGTGCAGATGCACGGGGCGCAGCAGGAGCATCGACGCGGCCGGACCCGGAGGGTCGACGTGCGGATGCGAGCGTGGCTCACGTTCACCTGCGCGGGCCGTCTCCGTCAGGGAGATCCTTCGGTGGGCTCTGCCCGGAGGCAGGGCACCACGACCGGCGGTCTTCGGTAGGCACCAGCGTACACGTCCGGGGCGGGCCCGCAAAATCGACCCGGGACGACGCCGGCCGGTCGTCCCCGCTGCGGGGACGACCGGCCGACGTCGTGGGCCCCGATCACCGGGGCCGCGTGGCTCAGAGCTCGGAGGAGTCCACCGAGGTCACGTTCGGGTCCATGGGCACGCCCGGGCCGAAGGTGGTGGCCACGGTGGCCTTGGAGATGTAGCGGCCCTTGGAGGAGGACGGCTTCAGACGCAGGACCTCCTCGAGGGCTGCGGCGTAGTTCTCCACCAGGGCCTTGGCCTCGAAGGAGGTCTTGCCGATGATGAAGTGCAGGTTGGAGTGCTTGTCGACGCGGAAGTCGATCTTGCCGCCCTTGATGTCGGCCACGGCCTTGGCCACGTCCGGGGTCACGGTGCCGGTCTTGGGGTTCGGCATCAGGTTGCGGGGGCCGAGCACCTTGCCCAGACGGCCGACCTTGCCCATGAGCTCCGGGGAGGCCACGGCGGCGTCGAAGTCCACCCAGCCCTCGGAGATCCGGGCGATCAGGTCGTCGTCGCCCACGACGTCCGCGCCGGCGGCGCGGGCGGCCTCGGCGCGGTCACCGGTGGCGAACACGACGACGCGGGCGGTCTTGCCGGTGCCGTGGGGCAGGCTCACGGAGCCGCGGACCATCTGGTCGGCCTTGCGGGGGTCGACCGAGAGGCGGAGGGCCACCTCCACGGTGGCGTCGGTCTTGGAGGGGTTGGTCTCCTTGGCGAGGCGGATCGCCTCCACCGGCGAGTACAGATCCTCGCCGATCGCGGCCTTGGCCGCCTTGTATGCCTTGCTGCGCTGTGCCATCTGCGTTCTTCTCCTTGTGCAGTCGTGGTCTGCGGGCCGCGCTCGGCCCTGCCACTGGAAGGGGGTGGGGGTGGGCGTCAGCCCTCGACGGTGATGCCCATCGAGCGGGCGGTGCCCGCGATGATCTTGGCGGCGGCCTGGACGTCGTTGGCGTTCAGGTCCTCCATCTTGGTCTGGGCGATCTCCTCGCACTGGGCCTGGGTCAGCGTGCCGACCTTGGCCGTGTGCGGGGTGGCGGAGCCCTTGGCGACGCCGGCGGCCTTCTTGATGAGCTCGGCGGCCGGCGGGGTCTTGGTCACGAAGGTGAACGAGCGGTCCTCGTACACGGTGATCTCGACCGGGACCACGTTGCCGCGCTGCGACTCGGTGGCGGCGTTGTACGCCTTGCAGAACTCCATGATGTTCACGCCGTGCTGGCCCAGGGCGGGGCCGATGGGCGGGGCCGGGTTGGCGGCGCCGGCCTGGATCTGAAGCTTGATCAGACCGGTGACCTTCTTCTTGGGAGCCATGAGTGGATCCTTCTCTCACTGGGGGACCCTCGGCGCAGGAGCGCACCGGGGGCGGTGGCCGCCGTGGCGCGGCGGCCGGTGCCGCGTCCGGGCCGGCAGGCGGCCGGCCCGGTGCGGAAGCGTCGGGTGTCCTCAGATGGCCTTGGTCACCTGGTTGAAGGACAGCGTCACGGGGGTCTCGCGCTCGAAGATCGAGACGAGCACCACGAGCTGCTGGGCCTCCGGCTTGATCTCGGAGATCGTGGCCGGGAGGGTCTCGAACGGGCCGTCGTTGACGGTGACCGACTCGCCGACCTCGAAGTCCACGTGGATCGCGGGGGCGGCGGGCGCGCCGGACTCGGCCGCGGCGGGGACGGCCAGGCCGGCCTTCTCGGCGGCGCGGGCGGCCTCCTGGATCACGGACGGGGCGAGCATGTCGTACACCTCGTCCAGGCTGAGCGGCTGCGGGTGGTGGGCGTCGTTGCCCACGAAGCCCGTGACGCCCGGGGTGTGCCGTACGACGCCCCACGAGGCGTCGTCGAGGTCCATGCGGACGAGCACGTAGCCCGGGATGCGCACGCGCGAGACGATCTTGCGCGTGGTGTTCTTGATCTCCACGACCTCCTCCATGGGGACCTCGATCTCGTAGATCGAGTCCTCCATGTCCTGGGTCAGGATGCGGGCCTCGAGGTTCGTCTTCACGCGCTTCTCGTAGCCGGCGTAGGTGTGGACGACGTACCAGTCGCCGGGCTGGCGGCGCAGGCGGGTGCGCAGCTCCTCGGCGGGGTCCACGGCGGGCTCGTCGTCGGACTGCTCCTCGACGGGGGTCGGTGCGTCCTCGCCCTCGGCGACGGCCAGGTCGGCCTCCTGCACGGTGGCCTCGGCGGTCTCGTCACCGCTGCCGGCGACCTCGTCCAGGGCGTCCTCGACGGGCGTGCCGGCGTCCTGCGCGGTCTCGGCGGTCTCCTCGGCCACGGCGTCCTCCGACATCGGGACGGACTCCTCGGCGGGCTGACGATCCAGTTCCTGCTCGGACACGGTTCCTGCTTTCTGCTGACGGACGGCGGGCCCTGCCGTCGGGGAGGGCCCTCACGGGCGTGCGGGGGACGCGTCCTGCGACGTCGGGACCGTCCGCGCCGGGCTCAGAGGCCGCCGGCGCCGAACAGGAGACCCGCCACGGTGCCGAACACCCAGTCCAGCCCCATGACCAGCAGGATCATGAACGCCACGAAGGCGAGCACCACTCCGGTCGTGCGCAGCAGCTCCTCGCTCGTGGGGGTGACGACCTTGCGGAGCTCGTCCACCACCTGGCGCAGGAACAGCGCGATCCGCGCGAACAGCCCGCGACGCTGCCTGCTCGGCGTGGGGGCGGGCCCCCCGCCGTTCGCCGCCATCTCAGTCACGTGGCCTCACTCGTCGGATCGCCGAATCGCTTTCTACACGTCCGATGCCGAGCACGAGGCCCGGCATCGAGCAGGGCAGACAGGACTCGAACCTGCAACCTGCGGTTTTGGAGACCGCTGCGCTACCAATTGCGCCACTACCCTTCGAACCGACGGAGCCGACCGAACCCTCGCGGGATCGACCGCGAACGCGGTACCGGAGATCCAGGATACGCCATCGGGCGGCGGGAGTCGAACGGGCCCCGGGCAGTCAGTACCCTGGCAGGACGGAGCCCCGCTCCGCCCCGCCCTCCCCGTCGAGCTCGAAGAAGGTCCTCATGGCCGCGCCCGCCCGCCGCGTCTCCGCCCGTCTGTCCGCCATCGCGCCCTCCGCCACCCTCGCCGTCGACGCCCGCGCCAAGGAGCTCAAGGCCGCCGGGCGCCCGGTGATCGGCTTCGGCGCCGGCGAGCCCGACTTCCCCACCCCGGACTACATCGTGGAGGCCGCCGTCGCCGCGGCCCGGGACCCGAAGAACCACCGCTACTCCCCCGCCGCCGGCCTGCCCGAGCTGCGCGAGGCGATCGCGGCCAAGACGCTGCGCGACTCCGGCGTGTCCCTCGAGGCCGCCCAGGTGCTCGTGACCAACGGCGGGAAGCAGGCCGTGTACAACGCCTTCGCCGCCCTGCTGGACCCGCAGGACGAGGTGCTCGTCCCCGCCCCCTACTGGACCACCTACCCGGAGGCGATCCGCCTGGCCGGCGGCGTGCCGGTCGAGGTGTTCGCCGGCCCCGAGCAGGGCTACAAGGTCACCGTGGACCAGCTCGACGAGGCCGTCACGGACCGCACCAAGGTGCTCCTGTTCGTCTCCCCCTCCAACCCCACCGGCGCCGTGTACTCCCCCGAGGAGACGGCGGCGATCGGCCGGTGGGCACGGGAGCGGGGGCTGTGGGTGGTCACCGACGAGATCTACGAGCACCTGACCTACGACGGCATGCCGTTCACCTCGATCGTCCGCGCCGTGCCCGAGCTGGCGGAGCAGTCCGTGATCCTCAACGGCGTCGCCAAGACCTACGCCATGACGGGCTGGCGCGTCGGGTGGATGGCCGGCCCGCTGGACGTGGTCAAGGCCGCCACGAACCTGCAGTCCCACGCCACCTCGAACGTGGCCAACGTGTCGCAGCGGGCCGCGCTGGCCGCCATCGCCGGCCCGTTGGACGCCGTGGCGGAGATGAAGACGGCGTTCGACCGCCGGCGCCGGGCCATGGTCGAAGCCATGGACGCCGTGCCGGGCTTCCACTGTCCCACCCCGCAGGGTGCGTTCTACGCGTACGTGGACGTGCGGGAGGCGCTCGGGAAGACCTACCGCGGCGGCGTCACCCCCACGACGTCGGCCGAGCTGGCCGCCTTCATCCTCGACGAGGCGGAGGTCGCCGTGGTCCCCGGCGAGGCGTTCGGCCCGTCCGGCTACCTGCGACTGTCCTACGCGCTGGGCGATGCGGACCTCGCCGAGGGCGTCGAGCGCATCCGCGCCCTGCTCAGCGCCTGAGCCGCACACCCCGCCCCTGAGCCCCGCGACGCCGCGTGCCGCGGGGCTCAGGCGTATCCGCGGCGCGCGGCCCAGCGGGTCAGCTCGTGGCGGTTGGAGAGCTGGAGCTTGCGCAGCACGGAGGACACGTGGGTCTCGACCGTGCGGTCCGAGATGAACAGCTCCGCCCCGGCCTCCCGGTAGGTGTAGCCGCGGGCAATCAGCCGCATGACCTCCCGCTCCCGTGCCGAGAGCCGGTCGAGGTCCTCGTCGGGGGCCGCAGCCCCGCTCGCCGCCGCGGCGGGGACGAGCGGGGGCGCGGGCGCCGTGCCGCGGAAGGCGTCGAGGACGAACCCGGCCAGCCGGGGCGAGAACACCGCGTCGCCGTCGGCCACGCGGACCGCCGCGTCCGCCACCTCCGCGCCGGAGGCCGTCTTGGTGATGTAGCCGCGGGCCCCCGCACGGATCACGGCGACGACGTCCTCGGCCGCATCCGAGACGGACAGGGCCAGGAACCGCTGCGCGGGTCGGCGCGCGAGGACGCGCTCGGCCACCTCCGCTCCCCCGCCGCCGGCCCCGCCGGGCAGGTGCACGTCCAGCAGCACCACATCCGGCGCCAGGTCCAGCACGGTGCGGACGGCCTCGTCCACGTCCCCGGCCTCGCCGACGATGGCCAGTCGGTCCGGGTCCAGGTCGGCGCGCAGGCCGGAGCGGAAGATCGCGTGGTCGTCCACGATGACGGCCGTGCGCGGGGCGGGGTCGGTCATGGGTGCTCCTGTCCGGTGCGCGCTCGCGCACCCTCGGGCTCGGCCAGCGTCAGGTGGACCTCGGTGCCGCCCGGGCCGGACCGGATGCGGGCGGTCCCGCCGGCACGCTCCATGCGGCCGAGGATCGACTCCCGCACGCCGAGCCGGTCGGCCGGGACCGTGGGCAGGTCGAAGCCGGGGCCGCGGTCCCGGACGAACACCTCCGCGACGGTGCGGCCGCGGTCGTCCTCACCGGCCTCCGCGAAGACCTGCGCGTCGCCGGCGTGCCGGGCCGCGTTCTGCATGGCCTCGCGCGCCGCGGCCGCGAGCGGCTCGAGCCACGCCCCCGCGGCCCGCCCCACGGCCACGACCTCCACCCGGGCCCCGTGGGCGTCCTCGACGGCGGCGGCGTGCTGGTCGAGCGCCTCCGCCAGGGAGTGCGGGCCGCCGCGGGAGTCCAGGGCGAGGAACTGACGCAGCTCACGCTCCTGGGCGCGGGCCACCCGGGCCACCACGTCCGCGTCCTGGGCGCGCCGCTGGATGAGGGCGAGGGACTGCAGCACCGAGTCGTGCAGGTGCGCCGCGATCTCGGCGCGCTGGGCCTGCACCGCGAACGCGGTCCGCTCCGCGTCGCGTCGGCGCAGCCAGGCCAGGGCGTAGGGCATGGCCACCAGCGCCGCGCCGGCGAGCATCGCGACGGCGGCCAGCAGAGCCCGCCACAGCTCGCCCGAGCTCACGGCGCCCAGGACGATGGCCAGCACCGCCAGCAGCACGAGGGCCGTGCCGAGCACGAGGCGGACCAGTCGTCCGCTCCGCCCGGCCCGGGGCCCGCCCGCCAGGTCGAGCTGCATCCAGGCCAGGCCGAGGCCGATCACGAGGACGGCCACCGGGCCCACGAGCGCCCAGTCGACGGTGAGGCCGAGGCCGTCCGCGACGGTCAGCACGCCCACGCCGAGCACCACGGCGGCCAGCAGCACCGGCCAGCCGCCCTCGCGCACCCGCTCGAGCACCTCGGGGGCGCGACCACGCAGGGTGGGGGCGTCGGCGGCGGGGGCGCCGTCCGGACCCTCCTCCGGCATGAGCAGCCAGAGCCACACGTACAGGGCCAGGCCCGCGCCGCCCAGCAGGCTCAGCAGCGCCAGGGCCGCGCGGACGCGGCCGGCGGGCATCCCGAGGTGCCGGGCGAGCCCCGCGGCGACGCCGGACACCGGACGGTCGGCCCCGTGCCGCATCAACGGCGGACGCGGGGCCGGCGCGGGCGCGGACGGGGTGGGCATGCCCCCATCCTGCCGTGTCGGACGGGGCGGCACATCCGGGGAGGATTCCGGGAGTTCCCGGATGGGCGGGGGCCGCAGGCGGACGAGGATGGAGACATGACGAGCACACACGACCCGTTCACCGGCCCCGGCCCCCACGTCGCCCCCGACGGAGCCGCCTCGGGCGAGACCGGCCCCGACGGACTGGACGCCCTGCCGGGCTGGCTGCGCCGCGCCGTCCTGAGCTGGGGCGTGCGCCGCTCGCCGGCCTCGTGGGTCGGCGGGGTGCTCGGCGGGGTGGCCGAGCGCTACCGCATCGACCCGCTGCTCGCCCGCGGCGTGTTCGTCGCCGTGTGCATGGTCTCCGCGGGCCTGGGCCTGCTGGCCTACGCGGCCGCCTGGGCCGTGCTCCCCGACGCCGACGGACGCGTGCAGTTCGGCCGCCTGCGCCGCAGGGAGTGGCAGGACGCCACCGTGGCCATCGGCGTGATCGGGGCGATCGGCGCCCTCAACCTGCTGCTCGGCGCCGGGTTCACCCTCATCGCCCCGGCCGTGGGCGGCCCCGGCTCCCTCCTGGGCCTGGGCGCGCTGGCCGTGCTCGTCTGGTGGCTCGTGACCCGCTGGGACGGCCGGGCGCAGGCCCGCGTGGCCCCGGGCCGGGTCCCCGACGCCGACCAGCCCGCCCACGCCGTGCCGCGCCCGGCCTGGTACGTCGGCGGAGGTCCGCGCGAGCGGGCGGCCGAGGTCACCGACCCGCACGGCTTCCGCCCCGAGTGGATCGACCCCGCGACCGGCACCTGGCGCGACCACGTCCACTCCCGCGAGCGGCGAGCCGCGACGCGCCTGGCCGAGGAGGCCCCCCGGGCGGCCACCGCCCCGACCGGCTCGGGGTCCGCAGCCACGGCCGCGAAGCCGCGCCTCGGGCCGATCGCGCAGGCCGCCACCTACGCCGGGGCCGTCCTCGCCGCGCTCGCCGCCCTCGGGATCAGCCTGCTGCTCGGCGTCGGTCCGACCCCCACGCTGCTGGCGGTGCCCATGCTCGTCGCCGCGCTCGCGGTGATCGCCCCCGTCCTGCTGGGCGCTCTGCTCAGCGGCCGTCGTCCCGGCACCCTCGGCCCGGCGAGCGGCATCCTCGTGGGTGCGACGGCCCTCCAGGTCGCCGTCCTCGTGGCCCTCGGCTGACCCGCCGCCCGTCGCCCGTCCCCTGACGCGACGCGGCGGGCACGCCTAGGGTGGTGCCGACCCCCACGAGAACGCCCGAGAGGACCCCCATGCGCGTCGGAATGCTCACCTCCGGAGGCGACTGCCCCGGCCTCAACGCCGTCATCCGCTCCGCCGTCCTGCACGGCATCAAGTCGTACGACATGGAGATGGTGGGCATCCGCAACGGGTGGTCCGGCCTGATCGAGAAGGACGTCGAGGACCTGCCCCGCTCCCGCGTGCGCGGCCTGGCCCGCACCGGCGGCACCATCCTCGGCACCTCCCGCACGCACCCCTACAACGCGGAGGGCGGCGGCCCGGAGAACATGCTCCGCAACCTGCGCGAGCTGGACATCGACGCCGTCATCGCCATCGGCGGCGAGGGCACCCTGGCCGGCGCGAACCGCCTGGCCGCGGACGGGCTGCCGATCGTGGGCGTGCCCAAGACGATCGACAACGACCTGCAGGGCACCGACTACACGTTCGGCTTCGACACGGCCGTGCAGATCGCCACGGACGCCATGGACCGGCTGCGCACCACGGGCGAGTCCCACCACCGCTGCATGGTCGCCGAGGTCATGGGCCGCCACGTCGGCTGGATCGCCCTGCACTCGGGCATGGCCGCCGGCGCCCACGCGATCCTCATCCCCGAGGTCCGCACCCCGATGTCCCAGGTCGCCGAGTGGGTGCAGCAGGTCCACGACCGCGGTCGCTCCCCGCTGGTCGTGGTGGCGGAGGGCTTCGTCCCCGAGGGCCACGACGACCCGCTGGCCGAGGCCGGCGTCGAGGCGTCCGGCCGGCCGCGTCTGGGCGGCATCGGCGAGTGGGTGACCCGCGAGATCGAGGAGATGACGGGCATCGAGACGCGCAGCACCATCCTGGGCCACATCCAGCGCGGCGGCGCCCCCACCGCCACGGACCGCGTGCTCTCCACGCGCTTCGGCATGGGCGCCGTCGACCTCGTCGCGCAGCGCCGCTGGGGACAGATGGTGGCGGCCAACGGCACGGAGATCATCTCCATCCCCATGAGCGCCGCCCTCAAGGGCCTCAAGAAGGTGCCGGTCTCGCGCTACGACGAGGCGAAGATCCTGTTCGGCCGGTGAGACCCGACCACCCCGCCGTCGGCGTGCTGGCCCTCGGGCTGGCGCGTCGGCTCGGCCTGCCCGACACCGCGCTGCTGCCCGGCGACGCCCCGGCGGCGGGCGCCGAGCCGCGCCGCATCGAGGTGGTCCGGCCGGATGGGGCCGAGGCGGAGGTGCTGGCCCTGCCCTGGGCCACCGTCGTGGCGGGGCCGGCGTGGTTCACGCGTGCCTGCCGCGGCGTGCCCGCCGAGGCGCTGGGCGTGGAGTCGGCCCTGCTGCGGACGGCGGTGCGGGCCGCCGCCGGGGAGGCGGTGCGCTCGCGTGGCGAGTTCACGCTCTACGCGACCGAGGAACCGCCGCCGGTCGACCCCTCGCGCACCGTCGCCGTGTCCGACGACCCCGCCCACGTCCACGCCGTGGTCGCGCAGGCCCCCGCAGACGACATGGCCGAGGCGGGTGTCCCCTCCTGGGAGTCCTCGGTCGCGCTCGTTCCCGACGACGGCGCGGGACGGGCGATCGAAGCCGCGGTGGCGGCGGCGGGGCATCGCGTGACGGGCGGCGTGCTGGCCTCGCTGGGCACCCTCACCCCACCGCGGCTGCGCGGTCGTGGGCTCGGCCGCTACGCGGTGGCCGTGGCGATGGACCGGGCGGCGCTGGAGGGGCTGCTGCCGTTCGCCGAGGTGCTGGCGGGCCACACAGCCGCGCACCACGTGGCGATCGCCGTCGGGCTGGAGGCGGCGGGCACGCGGACCGTCCTCGCGCTGGACTGAGCCGGCGAGTCGGTCAGCGCAGGCGGCCCACGCCGCGCGGTCGGCCGACGACCTGCCCGGCGTCCGGGGACACGAGCGGCTCCTGGCTCGCGGCGATCCAGCCGCCCTCGGCGGCACCGTCCTCGCCGGGAGCGTCCTCGCGGACCAGCAGCTCGGCGTCCACGGGCACCGTGCGCTTGAGCAGCGCCAGGGCGACGGCGCCCGCCTCATGGTGCTGGGCCGCGGCGGTGACCGTCCCCACCGGACGGGCGGCGGCGCGGGCCTCGGGCGTGTCCTCGGCCGGCCGGAGGATCACGGGGGCACCGTGCTCGGGGAGCGCGTGGACGGAGCCGTCCAGGAGCAGGCGGGTGAGGCGGCGGGGCGGGCGGCCCAGGTTGTGCACGCGCGCCACGGTCTCCTGACCGCGGTAGCAGCCCTTCTCGAGGTGCACGGCGGTGCGCAGCAGGTCCAGCTCGTGCGGGATCGCGCGGTCGTCCACGTCGAGGGCCCGGCGGGGGCGGCCGGCCTCGATGCGCAGCGCCTCGGCCGCCGTCGTGCCCGCCAGGGACCAGCCCGCGAGCACGCCCGTGCCGAGCGCGCGGACGGTGGCCTCGAGGTCGGCCCGGGTGATGAGGTACTCGCGCCAGGACCAGTCCGCACCCGGGTGGGTCGCCGGATCCGGATCGGCCGTGTAGGCCCAGCCGCCCGCCCCGACGCGCGGCCACGGGTCCAGCCACACGGTGCGGTCCTCCCAGCCGGGCACGGGCGCGGTGGCGCCCACGACGGCGACCGCCCCGGTGTGGTCCCGCAGCGTGACGTCGTGGGAGAAGCGCATCGAGGTGAGCCACGCGGCCAGGCCCGGGCCGTCCTCGCGGTCCGTGACGAGCCAGGCCGCGGTACCGTCCTCGAGCAGGTGGGCGGCGTGCTCGATCCGCCCCTGCACGTCGAGGAAGAGGATCTCGGTGCTCGTGCCGGGGGGCAGCGTCTCGACGTGCTGCGTGCCGAGCGTGTGCAGCCAGCTCAGCCGGTCCGGGCCGGACACGGAGAGCACGGCCCGGTGGGAGAGGTCGACCAGGGCGCGGCCCCGGGCGAGGGCGCGCTGCTCTGGCAGGGGGCGACCGTAGTGCGCGGCGACGCCGGCGTCCGGGCCGCGGCCCTCGACGGCGCCGCCGGCCGGCCCCTGCGGCTCGGCCACGGCCAGGTCCAGCAGCGGGCTGCGGGAGGTCGTCACGACTGCTCCCCGCGAGCCCCGCGAGGACGCTCGGCCCCCGGAGCGAGCCGACCCTCGGCCGCGCTCGGCATGCGGTCCAGGATGGCGGAGGCGTGCGCCTCGAGCTCGGCGCCCGCGGCGTCCGCGACGTCCCAGCGCCAGAACAGCTGCCCGTTCACGAGACCGGCCATGCGGGTGGCCCGGTGGTACGGGCCGGCGGCGGAGCCACGCAGGACCGCGTCCGTGGCCAGCTGCAGCTGCGGGCCCTTGATGCGGCCGTAGTACAGCTCGGACAGCGAGCCCGGATGCGTGATGGTGGCGGTCAGGCCGAAGCCCTCGTCACCGGCGCGCAGCCGCTCGACGTCCTCGGCGGAGCGGAACGCGGGGACGATGTCCGCCGGGCGCATGCCGGGGCCGACGTCGCCGTCGCGCCGCGCCCGGTCCACCTGCCAGAAGCCGGACTCCACGGTCAGCGGACGCAGCAGCGTGCCGTCCGCCTCGCACAGCCACGACTCGGCGCGGTACTCCACGAACGGCAGACCGTGCTCGGTGAAGTCCACCCGCTGATAGAAGATCTCGGTCCCGGCGGAGCCGTCGCCGAGGCGGCCCTGGCCCTCCCAGCTGCCGATGAGCCAGGACAGGGGCGCGAGCTCGGGGGTGAGGTCGTACGGGAGTTCAGTCGCCATGGCAGATCACGGCGCGGCCCGACAGCGGGCCGCGCGTCCTCAGCGCTGGCCCTTGAAGAGGCCGCTGATGACGACCGCGGCGACGGCGGCCATGCCCAGGCCGGCCAGGACCACGAGGGCCAGGAAGAAGATCTCGAGCGCAAGAAGGGTATCCATGCGGGACATCCTACCGAGCGGGCCCGACCTGTCAGGCCAGGAAGCCCACCATGACGTGCGCCACCACGCCGGCCGCGCCCACGGGCGCCAACGCGAGGGCGTAACCCGCCCGGCGCGGGCGCAGGGTGGTGCCCACCGGCCGGTCCTCGGGTCGCGGCCGCGACGACGGCGCCGTGGCGGCGGTCAGGGACACCAGCACGGCCACCGCGAGCGCCGCGGCCGTGACGGCCGGCCGGTCCCGGGCGCCCACGCCGGCCAGCGCCGAGACGGGCCAGGCGAGCACCGTGCCGAGGGGGATGACGACGAGCGCCAGGACTCCCGGCCGGCCCTGCATCCACGGGGTGAGGCCGACGAGGGAGACCGCGGCCACCGTGACCGCCAGCGTGATGACCAGCCCGGCGACCGCAGGGGTGTCGCTCCAGCGTGAGACGGCCACCCAGCACGCCGTCACGACGGCCATGAACGCCCCGCCCATCGTGGCGACGGTGGACTCGAGGCGCAGCGGCCGGCCGGTCCCGCGCACCAGCTGGACGACGAACGAGGCCATGGTGCTCCAGGCGACGACGACGGCGAGCGGCTCGAAGAGCGTCCAGGCCCCGCTGTGGCCGTCCTCGAGCGGCGGCCACAGCAGCATGAGCAGCACCGCGATGCCCCCGGCGACGGCCAGGGTGACGCTGAGCGAGAGGCGCGCGGGCGCCCCCATCTGCCGCGGCCAGCCCCAGGCGATGACCAGGATCACGACGGCGGCGGCGAGGGCGGCGGGGACCGGGCCCAGCAACGCGGCACCGCCCAGGACGAGGGCGGCGACGGCCGCACTCAGGGCCATGGACAAGCGCATCACCTGCCCCATCCTGCCAGGTGCGCACCGGCTGGGCCCTGGGCGGGCGACGGCGGGGCGCACCTCGCGGGCCACCGTCCTCCTTCCGTAGGGTGGCCGGCATGGCCGAACACCCCACCCCCACGACCTCCGACGCCGACGGCATGCCGCGCGTCGTCACCCCGCGCCCGGAGGAGGCGAGCGCCGTCCTGGACCTGGCCGACCGTGCCGGGGCGGCGGACGGCCATCCCCCGCTCTCGGACCAGACGCGCGTGCTGCTCGCCCGCGGCGGGCAGCTCTGGTGGGGGGCCACCCGGGGCACGGACGGGGCGATCGACGGGGCGGCCGTGCTCGTGCCGGAGGGCGCGGCGGCCGTGCTCGAGCTCGTCGTCGATCCGACCGCACGCCGCACCGGACGGGGGACCGTCCTGGCCGACGCCGCGGCCGCCGCGGTCCGGGACCTGGCGCGGGAGGCGACCACGAGCGTCTGGGCCCACGGCATGCTCCCGGGGGCGGTCCGGCTCGCCCGGCGGCACGGCCTCGAGCCCGTCCGCGAGCTGCGCCGGATGCGCCTGTCGCACGCGGCGCTCGCCGCCCTGCCGGAGGTGCGGCTCGCCGACGGGGTGGCCCTGCGCGGCTTCGTCCCCGGCCAGGACGAGCAGGCCTGGCTGGACGTGAACGCCGCCGCCTTCGCGGACCACCCCGAACAGGGCAGCCTGACCCGCGCCGACCTCGACGACCGCATGGCGGAGGACTGGTTCGACGCCGACGGCCTCCTGCTCGCCGCCCGCGAGGCGGACGGGCGGCTGCTCGGCTTCCACTGGACGAAGGTGGAGCCGGATGCCGGAGCCGACGGCCCGCGCGTCGGGGAGGTGTACGCCGTGGGCGTCTCCCCCGACGCCCAGGGCCTCGGCCTCGGTCGGGCCCTGACGCTGGCGGGGCTGCACCGGATGGCGGAACAGGGAGTCGACGTCGTGGACCTGTACGTGGACGCGGACAACACGGCCGCCGTCGCGCTCTACGCGTCCCTCGGCTTCGAGCTGTTCGCCGCCGACGCCCAGTACCGCCGCCCCTGAGACCCTCGGGCGGGGGCCGGCCGGGCACATCCCGGCGGCCTCGTATCCTGGTGTGGCCGGCCCCCGCGGGGTCGGCCACGCCCCGTGCCCTGCCCCAGCAGTCGTCGCGGCCGCCGCACCCCGAGAGGAACCCGCCCCATGCCCTCGTCCCACGCCGACCGCGTCGCCCGCTGGTCCACGGAGGACCGTGTCTCGGAAGGCCCCCGCGCCGAGGTGCTGGCCGCCGGCATGCTGCCGTGGCGCCGCGTGCCCGGCGGCCTCGAGGTGATGGTGATCCACCGGCCCCGCTACGACGACTGGTCGTGGCCCAAGGGCAAGCTCGATCCGGGTGAGACCCTGCCGGAGTGCGCGGTGCGCGAGCTGCGCGAGGAGGTCGGCCTCGAGCTGCGGCCGGGCATCCCGCTGTGCGTGACGGCGTACGAGGTGCCCGGCAAGCGGGGCGCACGTCAGAGCAAGGAGGTCTGGTACTGGGCCGCCGAGGTCGACGGCCAGCGCGCCCTCCCCGACGGCGACGAGGTGGACGAGGTCCGCTGGGTCGGGCCGGACGAGGCCCGGCGGCTGCTGACGAACGACTCGGATCACGAACCGCTCGACCTGCTGCTGCGTGCCGCCTCCCGGGGGCGCCTGCGGACCGTGCCGCTGCTGGTGCTGCGCCACGCCAAGGCCAAGCCCCGCTCCTCGTGGTCCCGCGCCGAGCAGGAGCGCCCGCTGGCGGCGACGGGCCGGCGGCAGGCGCTCGCCGTCGAGGGCCTCGTGTCGGCCTGGCGGCCGGAGCGGCTGGTCTCCTCCCCGTGGCGCCGCTGCGTGGAGACGCTGGCCCCGCTCGTGAAGTCCAGCCGGCTGCCGCTGAAGACCAAGGGCGCGTTCACGGAGACCACGGCCCGGGAGAAGCCCAAGAAGACCCGCAAGGTGATGGCCGAGCTCATGGGCCGCTCCCGGCCGCTGGTCGTGTGCACGCACCGGCCGGTGCTGCCGACCCTGTTCGAGGTGGTCGAGGACGCGGCCGCCGGCCAGGCGGACCGCGTGCTGCGGGCCCTGCCGACCGAGGATCCGTGGCTGCGGCCCGGCGCTGTGCTGGTGGCGCACCGCGCGCTCGACCTCGACGGCGACGTGGTGGCCGTCGAGGTCTACGACCCCTGGGACGACTGAGCCGCCCGCGCCGGCCTCGGCCCGCACGACCGGGCCACCGTTGAGCGGGCCCGCCCCCGGCCCTAGGCTCGGGTCATGGAGAACACCGCCGCCCAGAGCCAGCCCGAGAAGATCGTCCACGAGCGCCTCACGGTGACCCGGGACCCGGACCGTCAGCGCTTCGAGCTGCGCCAGGACGGGACCTTCATCGGGTTCCTCGGCTACGACCAGGAGACCGTGCGCGGCGCGGACGGCGAGGACACCGTGGTCCTGCGCCTGCAGCACACCATCATCGACGAGCAGTTCGGCCGCCGCGGTTATGCCCGCGCCCTCGTGACCATGGTCCTGGACCGGCTGCGCGCGGAGGGTGACCGGATCGTGCCCGAGTGCTCCTACGTGGAGGACTACCTGCGCCGCTACCCCGAGTACCAGGACATGGTCTTCCACGGCTGACCGGGGGCGGGGCCCTGCCCTGCCGGTACCCGCCTCCGCCGGGCCGTCGACGACGCTCAGCGCGTCCGCTCGGATCGCTAGAGTGGGCCGGGTGAGCATCCCCACCCCCTACGAGGACCTCCTCGCCGACGTGATGGCCCACGGGGCCGTCAAGACGGACCGGACCGGCACGGGCACGCGCAGCGTGTTCGGCCGCCAGCTGCGCTTCGACCTGGCCGAGTCCTTCCCGCTGATCACGACCAAGCGCGTGCACTTCAAGTCGGTCGCGCTCGAGCTGCTGTGGTTCCTGCGCGGGGACTCGAACGTGCGGTGGCTCCAGGAGCGCGGCGTGCGGATCTGGAACGAGTGGGCGGACGAGGACGGCGAGCTCGGCCCCGTCTACGGCGTGCAGTGGCGCTCGTGGCCCACCCCGGACGGGGGCCACATCGACCAGATCGCCAAGGTCGTGGAGCAGATCCGGACGAACCCCGACTCGCGCCGGCACATCGTCACCGCGTGGAACCCCGCCGAGGTGGACGAGATGGCGTTGCCGCCGTGCCACGCGCTGTTCCAGTTCTACGTCTCCCCCGGTCAGGACGGCGCCCCCGGGCGGCTCTCATGCCAGCTCTACCAGCGCTCGGCGGACCTGTTCCTCGGCGTGCCGTTCAACATCGCCTCGTACGCGCTGCTCACGGTGATGGTCGCGCAGCAGACCGGGCTGACTCCCGGCGAGTTCGTGTGGACCGGCGGGGACGTGCACATCTACGCGAACCACGAGGAGCAGGTGCGCGAGCAGCTCTCCCGCGAGCCGTACCCGTACCCGCGGCTGCGGCTGCGGCGCACCCCCGCGTCGATCTTCGACTACGACTACGAGGACTTCGAGGTCCTCGACTACCGTCACCACCCCACCATCACGGCGCCGATCGCCGTCTGAGCCGAGGATGCGCAGCGACCCCATGAGCCGGGCCACCCGTCCCACCGAGCCCGTGATCGCCATGATCTGGGCCCAGACCCCCGAGCGCGTCATCGGTCGCGACGGCACCATGCCGTGGCACGTCCCGGAGGACCTCGCGCACTTCCGGGCCCACACGCACGGCCACCCCGTGATCATGGGCCGGCGCACGTGGGAGTCGTTCCCGGCGCGCTTCCGCCCGCTGCCCGGGCGCACGAACATCGTGGTCTCCCGCACCCTGACGGCCACCGAGGAGGCCGGCGCGGAGCTGCGGGCCGCGGGCGCCGTCGTCGTGCCGGACTTCGGGGCGGCCCTGGCCGCCGCGGCCGAGGCCGACGGCTGTGACACCGTGTGGGTGATCGGCGGGGCGACGCTCTACGAGCAGGCCCTCGACGTGGCCTCGCGCGCCGAGGTGACCGTGATCGACGCCGACGTCGACGGCGACACGCACGCCCCGCTGCTCGACGCCCGCTGGCGGCGCACCGCCGTCGAGCCCGCCCCCGACGCGTGGCTGGACTCCGCCTCCGGCCCGCGCCACCGCTTCGAACGATGGGAACGCGACTGACATGGCCCCGACCGACTCCGACCAGCGTCTGCTCTCCCCGCAGGCGGTCTCGTTCCTCGCGCTCGTCGTCCTGCCCGTGCTGGCGTTCGTGTGCGCCGTGTTCGGGCTGATCCTCGTGCTGCAGGGCAAGACCATCGCCGGGCTGGTGTTCCTGCTCGTGCTGACCCAGGTGTTCGCCGTGGGCGGTTTCATCGCGTGGAACAAGCGGAAGCGCGCGCAGCAGGGCCGCTAGCCTGGAGGGCATGACTTCCGCTGCCCCCGCATCTGTGAACGCCCCCGACGCGGCCGCCGTGCCCACCGTGGGCCTGGTCGGCTGGCGCGGCATGGTGGGGTCCGTCCTCCTGCAGCGCATGGCCGAGGAGGGCGACTTCGCCCGTATCCATCCCGTCTTCTTCTCCACGTCCAACGCCGGCGGTCCCGCGCCCGTGCTCGAGGGCATGGCCGGTGACCCGGGCGTGCTCCAGGACGCGTACGACGTGGACGCGCTCAAGGCCCTGCCCGTGATCCTCACCGCGCAGGGCGGGGACTACACGCAGGCCGTGTACCCGAAGCTGCGCGCCGCCGGCTGGGACGGCATCTGGATCGACGCCGCCTCCACCCTGCGCATGGCGGACACCTCCGTGATCGCACTGGACCCCGTGAACCGCGGCGTGATCGACGCCGCCCTGGCGAACGGGACGAAGGACTTCATCGGCGGCAACTGCACCGTCTCCTGCATGCTCATGGGCCTCGGTGGCCTGTTCAAGGCGGGCCTGGTCGAGTGGGGCACCGCCATGACCTACCAGGCGGCCTCCGGCGGCGGTGCCCGGCACATGCGCGAGCTGCTCATCCAGTACGCCGAGCTGGGCGGCGCGGTGCGGGCCGAGCTGGCCGATCCGGCGTCGGCGATCCTCGAGATCGACCGCAAGGTGATCGAGCTGCAGCGCGACGGCCTGGACTCGACGCAGTTCGGCGTGCCGCTGGGCGGCTCGCTGATCCCCTGGATCGACTCCGACCTGGGCGACGGCGTCTCCCGCGAGGAGCGCAAGGCCTACGACGAGACCAACAAGGTGCTCGGACTGACCGGGGCGGACCGGATCCCGTTCGACTCGCTGTGCGTGCGGATCGGCGCCATGCGCTCCCACTCGCAGGCCCTCACCCTCAAGCTCACCCGGGACGTGCCGCTGGACGAGGTCGAGCAGATCATCGCCGCGGACAACGAGTGGGTGCAGGTGGTGCCGAACACCAAGGAGGCCACGGTCACCGACCTGACCCCGATCGCCGCGACCGGCACCCTGCAGATCCCCGTCGGCCGGCTGCGCAAGCTCAACATGGGTCCCGAGTACCTGTCGGCGTTCACCGTCGGCGACCAGCTGCTGTGGGGTGCGGCCGAGCCCGTGCGCCGCATGCTGATGATCGCCACCGGCAACCTCTGAGCCGCGACGCCGGCGCGGCGGCGCGCACCCGGCCCAGCCCCGGCCCCCGTACCCGGCCCCCCGCCCCCGGCCCCCGTTTTCGTTCGGGAAACGGCGGGTGTTCGGTCGTTGTCGTTCGGGAAACGGCGCCCGCCCCGCCAAGGGGCGCCGTTTCCCGAACGAAAGCACTCCTGAGGGCGCCGTTTCCCGAACGAAAGTGAGGGGTCAGAGGCTGGTGCCGATGATCATCGGCTCGGGGTGCAGCTCGACGCCGAAGCGTTCGCGCACGCCGTCGCGCACGGTGCGCGCGACCGTCAGGACGTCCTCGGTGGTCGCGTCGCCGCGGTTGGTCATGGCGAGGGTGTGCTTCGTGGACACCGACGCGCGGCCCCCGGCCAGGCCGGTGCCGTCGGCTCCGCGGCCGTCCGGCCCGCCCTCGCGGGGGGCGACCTCGGGCAGCCCGAAGCCCTTCGCGAAGCCCGCGCGATCGATCAGCCAGGCCGCCGAGAGCTTCACGAGCGGCGTCCCGTCCTCGGCCTGGCCGGCGGCGAACGCCGGGGCGCCGTCGGGCAGGGAGGCCCGCACGGACGCGGGCACGATCGGGTTTGTGAAGTAGCTGCCCGTGGACCACGTGTCCGGGTCCGCCGGATCGGACACCATCCCCTTGGCGGCGCGCAGGGCCAGCACCTCGCGGCGGACCACCGCGAGCGGGGCATGGGCGCCCTCCTCGACGTCGAGCGCGGCCGCCAGCTGCCCGTAGCGGACCGGCGCCGTCGGCTCGGCGTCGGAGGAGGCGCGACGCAGCCGCAGGTCGATCGAGAGCACGATCCACCGGGGACTCGGCGCGCCGGTCTCCAGCATGGAGCGCTTGATCACGGAGTCGCGGTAGCCGAAGCGCAGGTCCGCGGGCGTCAGCTCGACGACGTCGCCCGCCTCCCGGTCCCACGCGCGCAGGGCGACGAGCACCTGCGAGACGTCCGCGCCGTACGCGCCGACGTTCTGCACGGGCGTCGCGCCGGCCGAGCCCGGGATGCCCGAGAGCGCCTCGATCCCGCCGAGCCCGTGCGCCACGGTCCATGCGACGGCGTCGTCCCACGGATGGCCCGCCGCGACCCGCACGACGACGGCCTCCCCCTCGTGGTCCGCGAGCCGGGCCCCGTCGCCGACGGGCGGCGCCTCACCCTCGCCGGGCACCGGCCCGTCCAGCACCCCGATGCCCTCGAAGGCCAGCCGCACGACGGTGCCGGGGAAGCCGGAGTCCGCCATGAGGGTGTTGGAACCGCCGCCGAGGACGAACAGGGGCTCGCCCGCCGCGTCGGCGGCGCGCACGGCCTCGATCGCCTCAGCCTCGGTGCGCGCGGTGACCCACGCGCGCGCGGGCCCGCCGACGCGGGTGGTGGTGTGGTCCGCCAGCCGCTCGCTCACGCGCTCTCCCCCGCGGGGTCGGCCAGGCGCACCACGGCCTGCGCCTTGGTCAGCACGCGCGGCTTCGCCGCGTCCGGGTTGGTGACGTTCAGGTCGATCCGCACCGTCCCGGCAGCCTCGTCCACGGCGCCGACCGTGCCGACGACCTCGAGCGTGGCACCGGGGACGGGCGCGCCGTCGTCGTCCGTGCGGACCGTGGTGTCCGCGACGGGCACCATGCCGGTGAAGCGGGTCTGGTAGTCGACGACGGCGCCCGGGTCGCCCGCCCAGTCCGAGACGAGCTGCACGGCCGCGCCCATGGTGAGCATCCCGTGGGCGATGACGCCGGGCAGGCCGACGTGCTCGGCGAACGTCGGGGACCAGTGGATCGGGTTGCGGTCGCCGGAGGCACCCGCGTAGGCGACGAGGTCAGCGCGGGTGAACGTGACGGTGCGCGTGCCGACCACCTCGCCCCGGGCGAGGTCGGACAGGCGGGGGGCGGTGCTCATCAGGACTCCTCTCCCCGGACCAGCAGGGTGGACGTGACGGTGGAGACGGGTGCGCCGTCCAGATCCGCGATCTCTGTGACGGTGGTGACCATGCGGTTGCCGCCGAGGGACTTCACGGCCTCGACCCGCACGGTCGCCACGACCTCGTCCCCGGCCACCAGCGGGCGGTGGTGGACGAAGCGCTCGTCCGCGTGGACCACGCGCGAGAAGTCGATGCCCAGCTCGGGATCGGCGACGACGGCGGCCTCGGCGCGCTGGGCGATGACGACGGCGAAGGTCGGGGGGGCGACCAGGTCGGCGTGTCCCAGGGCCCGGGCGGCCGCGACGTCGTGGTGCGCGGGATGCTGGGCCTGCACGGCCTCGGCGAAGCCGCGGACCGCCTCACGACCGACCTGGAAGGGGGGCGCGGGCGGATAGCTCCGCCCGGCGACGTCGGGGTTCACGCTCAACTCGGGCCTCCTGCGGGACGGTTCTCGACTGCCGTCCAGCCTAACGGCCGGGGCGCCGCTCCCCCTGCCGGCGGGCGGCCTGGCGGAAGCGCACGAGCTGAGCGGACAGGTGAACGGCGACGCCCGCGCCGAGCACGCCCAGGGCGGTCCCGGAGACGGCGAGGCGTCCGGTGGTGCCGCCGACGACCGCCAGCACGATGCCCACGAGGAACAGCGCGGAGCCGGTCAGCACGAGGGTCCGGTACAGCCGGGAGCCGTGCTCCCACGGGGAGACGAAGCCGCGGGGCGCGGCGGTGCCGCGGGTGGGCTGGTGGGCGGGGCGACGCGTGGACATGCCCGCCAGGCTACCGGGGCGACGGACGGGCCCCGGAACGCGAAAGGACCCGGCCCCTCCGAGGAGGTGACCGGGTCCGTCCGATTCCGTAGCGGCGGGGGGACTCGATCCCCCGACCTCACGATTATGAGTCGTGCGCTCTAACCAGCTGAGCTACGCCGCCACGACACGAGAACGCCCGCACTCACGGTTTTCACGCCGCGAGGGCGGGCTCTCATGTCAGAGCCCCGACCGGGAATCGATCCCGGGACCTCCATCTTACCAAGATGGCGCTCTACCACTGAGCTATCGGGGCAACGAGGTGAGACTCTACCAGGGCCCCGGGGCCGATGCAAAATCGGCCCCGGTCACGGCCTCCGGCGGGGTCGGCACCCCGGCGGAATCAGCGGCGGGCGCCCCGATCCGAGCGCTCCTGGGCGCCCCAGCGGGGCTTGCGGCCGCCGGGGCGTCCCCTGCGGTCGCCACGGAAGCTGCGGTCGTCCCGGTCCTTGCGGAAGCCGCCACGATCCTCGCGGGAGCCGCGGTCGTCCCGGTCCTTGCGGTACCCGCCGCGCTGGCCGCCGTCGCGGTCCCCGCGGAAGCCGCCGCGCTCGCCGCGCTCGCCGCGGTCCTTGCGGAAGCCGCCGCGGTCCTCGCCGTCGCGCTCGGCGCGGGTCGGGCGACCGGTGTCCTTGCGCAGGCCGAGGCGACGGCCGTTGATCTCCGCGTTGGCCGCGGCCTCGAGCTGGGCCGAGGTCAGGTCCGCCGGCAGCTCGACGAGCGAGTGGTTGCCGCGCAGGTCGATCGCGCCGATGGCGGAGGCGGGCAGGCCCACCTCGTTCGCCAGCGCGCCCACGATGTTGCCCGGCCGCACGCGGTCCTGGTGGCCGACGGCGATCCAGTACGTCGCGTTGCCGGCCGCGGGCTCCCGGGCCGGGCCACGCGAGCCGCGGCCGTCACTCGTGCCGCGCTCACGGCCGCCGTCGCGCCCACCCTCGCGGCCGCCGTCGCGGTCCTTGCGGCCGCGGGCGCCGCCGAACGGGATCTCCTGCTCGCGGGCCAGCAGCGGGCGGCCGCCCTGGGCCATCATGCCCAGTGCGGCGGCCACGCGCGCCGGCTCGGCCTCGTGCTCGTCGACGTACGCGGCGACGATCTCACCGAACACCGCCAGCTCCTCCTCCGAGGCGCGCTCGAGGGTGCGGGTGATGCCGTCGGCGAAGCGGCGCTTGCGGGCCGCGTTGACGTCGGCGACGGAGGGCACGGCCATCTCCTCGACCTGCTGGCGGGTGGTCCGCTCGATCTGCTTGAGCAGGAAGCGCTCACGCGGGGTCATGAAGAGCACGGCGTCGCCCTGTCGGCCGGCGCGGCCGGTGCGGCCGATGCGGTGCACGTAGGACTCGGCGTCCTGCGGGATGTCGTAGTTGACCACGTGCGAGATGCGCTCGACGTCCAGGCCGCGGGCGGCGACGTCGGTGGCCACGAGGATGTCCACGCGGCCGGCCTTCAGGTCCTCGACGGTCTTCTCGCGCTGCTTCTGGGCGATGTCGCCGGAGATGGCCACGGCCTTGAACCCGGCGCGCGTGAGCTTCTGGGCGAGCTCCTCGGTGCCGGCACGGGTGCGCACGAAGGCGATGACGCCGTCGTGCTCCTCGGTCTCGAGGATCCGGCTCAGGGCCTCGAACTTCCACTGGTGGCCCACCTGGAGGTAGCGCTGGCGGATGGTGGCGGACGTCGTCGACTGACGGGCGACGGCCACCTCCTCCGGGGCGTTCAGGTACTGGGCGGAGATGCGGCGGATGGCCGGGGGCATGGTGGCGGAGAACAGGGCGGTCTGCTTCGTGTCCGGGGTGGAGGCGAGGATGCGGTCCACCTCCTCCGCGAAGCCCATGCGCAGCATCTCGTCCGCCTCGTCCAGCACGAGGGTCTGCAGGTCGGAGAGGTCCAGCGAGCCGCGCTCGAGATGGTCGATCACGCGGCCCGGCGTGCCGACGACGACCTGCGCGCCCCGGCGCAGTCCGGCCAGCTGCGGGCCGTACGGGGAGCCACCGTAGACGGCGAGCACGGAGACGTCGTCGAGGTGCTTGGCGTAGCTGTCGAAGGCGTCGGCCACCTGGAGGGCGAGCTCGCGGGTCGGGGCGAGCGCGAGCACCTGCGGGGTGTCCGCGCGCCCGGTCACGTCCGTGGTCTCGGCGAGGCGGGACAGGGCCGGCAGCGCGAACGCGCCGGTCTTGCCGGTGCCGGTCTGGGCCAGGCCCACGACGTCGCGGCCGTCCAGCAGCAGCGGGATGGTCGCCTCCTGGATCGGCGAGGGGCGGGTGTAGCCCAGGTCCTCGACGGCGGCCAGCACGCGGGCGTCCAGGCCGAGGTCCAGGAAGGTGGGGCCGGCGGGCCCGGCCGGGGCCTCGGGGGCGGCGGGCTCGGCGGCGTCGACCTGCGGGACGGTCCCGGTGGCCTCCTGCTCCGCCTCGGCGAGCTCGGGGGCGACCTCGGCGGTGGTCTGGGGATCGAGGATGTCGGACATGGGTCCTCCTGTGGGGATGCGCGGGCGCACGCCGGAGGACGTCGGTCGCGGGTCGACGTCGTGGGGCGCAGGGGCCAGCTGGGTCAGATGATTCCGTCCACCCGGCAGCCCCCGAGGGCCACGACGTTCGTGACCCGCACACACATCTGCACAGACATCTGCAGTCCGGCGTGGCACACGCGTCCACGCTCATTCATCACAGGGGGAGAGACCGGATCCGGTCCGCCCAGTCTACGCCACCGGATCCCGGGCCGGGCTGTGCCCTCGGACACCCCGGCCGCGCACCGGCCGGGGCGATAGGCTCGGCAGGTGCCCCAGAACAGCGAAGACCGCCCCCTCGCCCGCGGGCTCGGCCGGGCCGCCGGCCGTGCCGCCCAGTCCTTCCGGGAGAATCAGCGGGCCGACGACGCACGGCTGCGCGCCGAGCGCGCCCGCCTCACCGCCGAGGACGAGGAGCGCCTGGAACGGCGCCGCGCGGACCGCGAGCGCGACCTGGTCGCGCGGGACGCGGCCGAGTCCGATGCCGGCCTCGTCCACCCGCTCCTGAAGGTCGCGCGCCTCTACTGGCTCGCGGTCACCGTGGTGCTGGTCGGCATCGCGGGCGCGTTCCTCTGGAACGGGGCCCGCGCACAGGACAGCGGCGAGCCCGTCATCGATCCGCTCACCGGCATGGAGTCGGTGGGCGTGCTGGGCGGCGCGACGGGGCAGTTCACGATGGGCACCGCCGTCGCCCTGCTGGCCGCGGCGTCCCTGTGGGGCTGGATCGGTCTGCTGCGCCGCCGTCGTTCGGCGATCGGGACCCTGACGTTCATCGCCGTCCTGCTGGCCGCCCCCGCGTTCCTGCGGGCCAACGGCCTGCTGATCATCCTCGCCGTCGTGATGCTCCTGGGCGCCGCGCTCGTCTGGCTGCCGCCCGTGCGCTCGCGCGTGCGGCGCTGAGCCCGCGCGTCCCGCCCCCGCCGCCGGGCGGCGGCGCCGCTCAGTCCTCCACGGGACGGGCGGAGGCGACGACGGGCCGGGCCGTGGCGAGGTCGTACTCCATGACCTGACGGCCGCCGATCCACACGCGCAGGGCCCGCTGCATGACATCGAGCGGGTCGCCGGACCAGAGCACCAGGTCGGCATCCTTGCCCACCTCGAGGGAGCCGATGCGGTCGTCCAGCCCGAGCACGCGCGCGGGATGCAGGGTGATGGCGCGCAGGGCGGTCTCCCGGTCCAGGCCCTCCTTCACCGACAGCGCCGCCTGGTAGACGAGGAAGTCGATGGGCACCACCGGGTGGTCGGTGATGATGCTGATCTCGACGCCGGCCCGCGCCAGACGGCCCGGGTTGCGCATCGAGCGGCCCCGCAGCTCCGGCTTGGACTTGGTGGTGAACAGCGGGCCGATCAGCACCGGCACGCCGCGGGCCGCGAGCTGGTCGGCCAGCGGGTGCGCCTCGGTGCCGTGGTCCAGGACGAGGTCGTAGCCGAACTCGTCGGCCAGGCGCAGGGCGGTGGCGACGTCGTCGGTGCGGTGGCAGTGCTGGCGCCAGGGGATCGTGCGCTCCAGGACGAGGGCGAGGGCGTCGAGGTGGGGGTCGCGGGTGAAGGGCTTGTCCTCGCGCTCGGCCTCCGCGCGGCGGGCCATGTAGCCCTGCGCCCGCAGGAACGCCTCGCGGATCACGAGGGCGGTGCCCAGCCGCGTGGACGGGGTGCGGCCCTTCTCCTTGTAGACGTTCTTGGGGTTCTCGCCGAGGGCGGACTTCACGCCCGAGGGACTGCGCAGCACCATCTCGTCCACGGTGCGTCCGTGGGTGTGCAGCGCCACCGCCTGGCCGCCGATCGGGTTGCCCGAGCCGGGGTTCACGTTCACGGTGGTCACCCCGCCGGCCAGGGCGTCCTTCCAGCCCGGCTCGTTCGGGTCGACGGCGTCGATCGCCCGCACCCCGGCCATCACCGGGTCCGTCATCTCGTTGACGTCCGCGGTCGCACCGACCTCGCCCTCGGCGTGCATGCCGAGGTGGACGTGGGCGTCCACGAAGCCGGGCAGCAGCCAGCGCCCCTCGCAGTCCACCACCTCGGCGCCGTCGGGCGCCTCGACGTCGGGGCCGAGCGCGGTGATGCGGCCGTCCTCGACGAGCAGGGTGCCGTCGAACGGCTCGGCGGCGATGGGGACGACATGGGCGTTGACGAAGGCGGTGAGGGTCATGCCCGTCACACTACGCCGCCGGGTGCTCCCCACCCGTGCGCTAGACCTCTGGCGGACGTCGGCGGGTCAGAGGCTGCCCAGAGCCCGCTCCAGGTCCGCCACGAGGTCCTCGGCGTCCTCGATGCCCACCGACAGGCGCAGCAGGTCGTCCGGCACGGCCAGCTCGGTGCCGGCCACGGAGGCGTGGGTCATCTCCGCCGGGTAGTTCATCAGCGACTCGATGCCGCCCAGGGACTCGGCGAGCTGGAACAGGCGGGTCGACTCGGCCACGCGGCGGGCCGCCGCGGCGCCGCCGGACAGGCGCAGCGAGACCATGCCGCCGAAACCGCGCATCTGGCGCTGCGCGAGGTCATGGCCGGGGTGGTCCGGCAGCCCCGGGTAGAGCACCTGGGAGACCTCGGCGCGGCCGGTGAGCCACTCGGCGACGGCCTGGGCGTTGGCCTGGTGGCGGTCCATGCGCACCCCGAGCGTCTTGAGGCCGCGCGTGGTCAGGTACGCGTCCATGGGCCCGTTCACGGCCCCCGCCGCGAACTGCTGGAACTTCACCTGTTCGGCGAGTGCGGCGTCCGGGATCACGAGCGCCCCGCCGATCACGTCCGAGTGGCCGCCGATGTACTTCGTGGTGGAGTGCACCACCACGTCCGCGCCGAGGGCGATCGGGGACTGCAGGTACGGCGTCGCGAAGGTGTTGTCCACCACGAGCAGGGCGCCGTGCGCGTGGGCCGCCTCGGCGACCGCGGCGACGTCGGAGATCTTCATCATCGGGTTCGACGGGGTCTCCAGCCACACCATGACCGGTCCCGTGGCGGCGGCGCGCTCGACGGCGGCGGCGACCTGCTCGGCGTCCCCCATGTCCACGACGACGTGCTCCACGCCCCACGGGGCGAGCACGCGGGAGATGAGGCGGTAGGAGCCGCCGTACACGTCGTTGCCGAGCACGATCGTCATGCCCGGCCGGCCCGCGCCCATGATCAGCGCGGTCTCCGCGGCCAGGCCGGAGGCGAACGTGAGGCCGGTGGCCCGGGGGGCGCCGGACTCGTCGACGCCGGCCTCGAGCGCGGCCAGCTGCTCCTGCAGCGCGTCCCGGGTGGGGTTGGTGCCGCGGCCGTAGTCGTAGCCGCGCCGCAGCTCGCCGACGGCCGTGGGCGCGTAGGTGCTCGAGAGGTGGATCGGCGGGACGACGGCGCCGAACACCTCGTCCAGGTGCTGGCCCGCGTGCACGGCGCGCGTGCCGAAGCCTCCCCCCTGGGGGTGGGCGGCGGCGTCTTCGGCGCCGGTGTCGGGGGTGGTGGCGTGCGGGTCCTCGTGGACGTTCTGCTCGGTCATCTCGGGAGCCTCCTCGGAGAGATCGGGTCGGGTGGGGCGGGCGCGGCCGGTGCGGCCGGCCTCAGGCGGTGACGTGGGCGAGGACGTCGTGCAGGGTGACGACGCCCTGGACGCGGCCGGCCTCGAGCACCAGCAGCACGGGGTCCTGGGCGAGGCGCCGGGCCACGGCGCGCAGCGGGGTGCGCGCCCCCAGGCAGGGCAGCACGGGGCCCATGACGTCGGCCACGGGGGTCTGCGCGGTGGCCCGCCCCTCAGCGAGGGCGTCCGCGAGCGCGGCGGAGGAGACGGTGCCGCGGACCTCGCCGATCCGCAGGTCGTGCCGGGGCTCGAGGATCACGGGCAGGGCGTCGACGCCGTACCGGTTCATGGTCGCCACGGCGTCCGCCACCGAGGTGGTCGGGGCCGCGGTGACGAGGGTGGGCACGGAGCCCGGGAACAGGTCGGCCTTCTCGGTCAGCAGCTCCCCCGCCGTCGCGGACCAGCGGTCGGCCTCGGCGGGGGCGCCCGCGCGGGTCGCCGGCTCGGCGTCGGCGTGCTCGAGCACCTCGACGGGCGTGCCGGCCCCGCCGGCGGCCCCCGTGGCGCCGTCGTCGTCCATCTGCGGGACCGCCGAGCGGGTGCGCCCGCGCGCCCACGCCGGCAGCACGGTCTCGCGGACGTCGTAGTCGAAGCCGCGCTCGTCCATCCACGGGTCGTTGAAGATCTTGGCGAGGTAGCCGCGGCCCGAGTCGGGCAGCACGATCACCATGACGTCCTCCGGGCCGAGCTCGCGGGCGGCGCGCAGGCCGGCGACGACGGCCAGACCGGAGGAGCCGCCCACGAGCAGGCCCTCCTCGGCGGCGAGGCGGCGGGTCATGGCCAGGGCCTCGGCGTCCTCGACGGCGATGACCTCGTCCGGGACCGCGGGGTCGTAGTTGTCCACCCACATGTCCTCGCCGACACCCTCGACGAAGTAGGGCCGGCCGGCGCCGCCGGAGTACACCGAGCCGCTGGGGTCCGCGCCGATCACGCGGACCGGACCGGACGGGCGGTCCGCCGAGACCTCCTTGAGGTAGCGGCCGGTGCCCGTGATGGTGCCGCCCGTGCCGGCGCCCATCACGACGTGGGTGACGCGGCCGGCCGTGTCCTCCCAGATCTCGGGGCCGGTGGTCTCGTAGTGGGAGGCCGGGGCGGCGGGGTTGAAGAACTGGTTGGGCTGATAGGCCCCGGGGATCTCCCGCACGAGGCGGTCGGCGACCCCGTAGTAGGACTCCTCGGACGTCGGGTCCACGGCGGTGGGCGTGACGACGAGCTCGGCGCCGTACGCGCTGAGCACGTCCCGCTTCTCCTGACCCACCTTGTCCGGGGTGACGAACACGGTGCGGTAGCCCTTGAGCTGCGAGACCAGGGCCAGCCCCACGCCCGTGTTGCCCGAGGTGGGCTCCACGACGGTGCCGCCCGGGCCGAGCAGGCCCTCGCGCTCGGCCTCCTCGATCATCTTCAGCGCGATGCGGTCCTTCACGGAGCCGCCGGGGTTCAGGTACTCGACCTTCACCAGGACGGTGGCCTCGATGCCCTCCGTCACGGAGTGCAGCTTCACGAGCGGGGTGTGCCCGATCAGCTCGAGGACGTTCTCGGCGTACTGCATGGGCTGCGCAGGGGTGGGCGCGGGGGTCTTTTCACTCACGCACCCCACGCTACGCCAGGGGCCGGACGCCGAAGGAGGGCTCCGGACACGCGGGGCAACGCCCGGCGTGCGCGCCGTCACGGCCGACGTCGTCCTGTCCGGGCCCGGGTGTACGGTGCGGGCATGACCGCCCCGGACGCCGAGCGCCGCGTGCGCGTGCCCGTCCCCGTGGACGTCGCGCTCACCCTGCGCCCCCTGCAGCGCGGTGCGGCCGACCCCACGGTCCGCGCCACACCGCAGGGCGTCTGGCTCACTCTGCGCTCCCCCGCCCCGGACGTGGCGTCGGGCGGCCCGGGCCGGCCGACGTCGTTGCTGGTCTCCGGCGTCCGGGAGGCCGCAGGGGGCGGCACCGCGGTGACGGCCCGCGCGTGGGGCGCGGGCGCGAGCGCCGCCGTCGCCGGCGTGGAACGCCTGCTCGGCCTGCACGACGACGGCTGGGACGCCTTCGACGCCCTGCTGCGGCCGGACTCCGGCGCGCCCGCGCTGCCGCCGCACGTGCGCGAGGCGCGGCGGATGCGGGCCGGGCTGCGGCTGCCGGCGGCGGGCGCGCTGTCCCGGCAGCTGCTCACCGCCGTGCTCGAGCAGAAGGTCACCCACGACCAGGCGCGGCACGGCTGGCGCACCCTCGTGCGGCTGGCCGCCCGGATCGACGACGACGGGCCCGCCCCCGGCCCGGTGCCGCCGGGGATGCTGCCGCCGCCGACCCCGGCCGCCGTCCTGCGGATCCCCTCGTGGGACTGGCATGCGCGGGCCTGGGTGCAGCCCTCCCAGTCGCGGACCATGCTGGAGGTCGCCCGGCGGGCCGCGAGCATCGACCGGCTCGGCGACGCGGTCGCCCCCGGGGACACGGCCGGGGTGGCCGCGCTGGCCCGGCGCCTGGAGTCGGTGCCCGGGATCGGGCCGTGGACCACGGCCGAGGCGCTGCAGCGCAGCCACGGGGCGGCGGACCTCGTCTCCGTGGGCGACTACCACCTGGCGCAGTACGTGGGGCAGGTCCTCACGGGACGCCGGACCGACGACGCCGGGATGCTCCGCCTGCTCGCGCCATGGGCCGGGCACCGGCAGCGGGTGGTGCGGATGATCGGGCTCTCCGGAGAGCGCAAGCAGGCGTTCGGGCCCAAGCTCGCCCCGGCCGACCACCGCGCCCACTGACGCGACGCCGGGCCGGCCGAGGCCGTGCCGGCGCGTCCGCGCGACCCCTCCGCTCCTGCACAGGCCGCTGCTCCCGGCGTGTCCTCCCCAGCCCCGGCCGGGTCCGGCCGGCCGCCCGCCCCGGGTTCCTAGCGTGGGCGATGCCGCTCCGACCGGTGCGGCGCCGCCGGGACCCTGATGAGTCCCCACCCGGGAGGAGACCGCCATGACCACCGCCTTCGAGCCCCGCCCGCACACCGCCGCCGCCCCGCGCGAACCCGACCCGCACGGCCCCGGCACGCCCGGCTCCCTGCGTCCGGGCGAGCGCGGCTCCGTGCTCATCGTGACCCGCCACCCCGACCCGGACGAGGCCATGCGGCACGCGATGGCCTGGATCACCGCCTTCGAGGAGGACTGCGGCCTCGTGCTGGACACGGACGAGACCGCGCTCTACGCCGTCGGCCGAGCGGGCGACCTGGGTGAAGCCCTGCGTCGCGGCCCCCTGGTCCACGAGGACGGCAGCCCCGCCGACACCTCCGCGTTCGTGGACGCGGTGCTCGCGGACGGCACGTGGCGCCTGCGCGACGCCGACCCGCGGGCGTGGTCGACCACGTACCGTGCCACGATCCTGGGCGCCGCCCCCGAGGCGGTCTGCACCATCTGGGACGTGTTCCCGCTGCCCGCCGCCTGAGGGTGACGGTCGTCGTCAGCCCGCACCCTGGGCGTGGGCCTGGGCCTGGACGACCTTCGCGCCCTCTTCGCGCAGCTCGACCTTGCGGACCTTGCCGGAGACGGTCATGGGGAAGGCGTCGAGCACGCGGACGTAGGCCGGGATCTTGAAGTGCGCGATCCGGCCCGTGGCGAACTCGCGGACGGCGTCCACGGTGAGCGGCTCGACGCCGTCCTTCATGATCACGCAGGCCATGAGCTGCTCGCCGTACTTCTCGTCCGGCACGCCCACCACCTGGACGTCCTGGATGTCCGGGTGGGTGTAGAGGAACTCCTCCACCTCGCGCGGGGAGATGTTCTCGCCGCCGCGGATCACGAGGTCCTTGATGCGGCCCTCGATGCGCACGGAGCCGTCCTCGTCCATGGAGGCGAGGTCGCCGGAGTGCATCCAGCCGTCGGCGTCCAGCACCTCGGCGGTCTTCTCGGGGGCGTCCCAGTAGCCGAGCATCACGGAGTAGCCGCGGGTGCACAGCTCGCCCGTGGCCCCGCGCGGGACGACCTCACCGGTGGCGGGGTCCACGATCTTCGTCTCCACGTGGGGCATGGTGCGGCCGACGGTCTGGGTGCGCACCTCCAGGGAGTCGTCGCGGCGGGTCATGGTGGACACGGGCGCGGTCTCCGTCATGCCGTAGCAGATGGCGACCTCGGACATGTGGAACCGGTCGATGACCTTCTTCATCACCTCGACGGGGCACGTGGAGCCGGCCATCACGCCGGTGCGCAGCGTCGTCAGGTCCAGCTCGTCCGCCTCGGGCCGGGCGAGCATGGCGATGAACATCGCCGGCACGCCGTACAGGCTCGTCGCGCCGGTGGCGGCGACGGCCCGCAGCGCCGAGACCGGCTCGAAGCTGCGCGCCGGGATGACGGCGAGCGAGCCATGGGAGACGGTGGCGATCACGCCGATCACCATGCCGAAGCAGTGGAAGAACGGCACCGGGATCACCACGGTGTCCTCCTCCGTGTAGCCCAGCAGCTCGCCGATGTGGAAGCCGTTGTTCAGCACGTTGCGATGCGTCAGCGTGACGCCCTTGGGGAAGCCGGTGGTGCCCGAGGTGTACTGCAGGTTCACGGGGTCCGCCGGCCGGGTGGCGGCCTCGCGCGCGGCCAGGTCCTCGTCCGAGACCCGCGCGGCCCCGGCCAGGAAGGCGGCCCACGTGCCCTCGGCCACGGGATCGGCGGCGTGCCGGCCGGCCACGTCACCGTCCTGCACGTGGGCGTAGGCGTCCTCGCCGCTCCCGGCCGGCAGCATGATCAGCTGCCGCAGGTGCGGCGCCGACTCACGGGCCACGGCCCGCGCGGTGGCGGGCGGGTCCATGCGTGCGTCCGCGCAGGCCACCACCAGCCCGCGCATGTCGCACTGCTCGACCACGTACGTCAGCTCGTGGGCGCGGTACGCCGGGTTGAGGTTCACGAGGATGACGCCGGCGCGTGCCGCGCCGTAGAGCAGCGAGACCCACTCGGCGACGTTGGGGCTCCACATCCCGATCCGGTCCCCCGCCTCGTAGCCCGCAGCCATGAGCGCCTTGGCCACCGTCACGGACTCCTCCCGCAGCTGCCCGTAGGTCCAGGTGCGTCCGGTGGCAGGGTCCCCGTCCGGTCCACACTCCAGGAGGGCGGCGCGGTCGGCGAACCGGCGGGCGGTGTCGTCGAGGTTCTGGGCCAGGGTCTGCTCGAGCAGCTCGACGTCGGTCGGTCCCTGGGTGAAGGACTCGGGGGCGGTGGACTCGGTCATCGGGCGCTCCTCGCGGACGGTCGGGCGACGCCGCACGGCGTCACGATGCACGGCCGTGCCGCCGCCGGACCGCGGAGGGCATCGGGTGTGACACGGACCACAGGCAGGCTACGTCGCCTGGCGGGAGGCCGCCACCTCCCGGGGCGGGGACGCGGGGTGTGCCACGGCCCCGGACGGCAGAAGACCCCGGGACCGTACGGTCCCGGGGTCTTCGTTCCGGTGGCAGATACTGGATTCGAACCAGTGAAGGCAGTGCCAGCTGATTTACAGTCAGCCCCCTTTGGCCGCTCGGGAAATCTGCCGTGCCACCCGGCGGCTGCCGGACGTCTCGAGGACGACCGCACCGGTCGGGCGAGAGTCCACTGTACAGCATCTCCGCGCCACGCCGCCAATCGGCCCGGGACCGCGTCCGTCGTCCCCGGTAGGCTGGCCCGCAGAGCGCTCCGCGCGGCCCCGCAGTGGCCGTCGACGACGGGCGCGCCCCGTCCGCAGACCCTGAAGGAGAGCACCCGTGGCCAGCGATTCCACGTTCGACGTCGTCAGCAAGGTGGACAGCCAGGAGGTGTCCAACGCCCTGAACCAGGCGCAGAAGGAGATCGCCCAGCGCTACGACTTCAAGGGCGTCGGCGCCGAGATCGACTTCTCCGGCGAGAAGATCCTCATGAAGGCCTCCTCCGAGGAGCGCGTCAAGGCCGTCAAGGACGTGTTCGAGTCCAAGCTCGTCAAGCGCGGCATCTCCCTCAAGTCCCTCGACGCCGGCGCCCCGTTCGCCTCCGGCAAGGAGTACCGCATCGAGGCGACCATGAAGGAGGGCATCGACCAGCCCACCGCGAAGAAGATCACCAAGCTGATCCGCGACGAGGGCCCCAAGTCCGTCAAGGCCCAGATCCAGGGGGACGAGCTGCGCGTGTCCTCCAAGTCCCGCGACGACCTGCAGTCGGTCATCGCGATGCTCAAGGACTTCGAGGACGCGGACCTGCAGTTCGTGAACTTCCGCTGATCCGCACGCCGTCTCCCCTCCGAGCCCACCAGGAGTCCCCATGCTGTACCTGATCGACCCTCGCGGGGCCGTGTGGTCCGCCGACACCACGATCGGCCGGGCGCGGGCCCGGGCCCGCGTGGACGGCCGCCCGGTCGACGACCTGAAGTTCACCAAGGCCGCCATGCTCCTGACCTTCGAGGACCATGTGGACCTCGCGCTGCGTCACGGCATCGCCGCCCCGCGCGGCCTCCTCCTCGACCACGGGTTCGTGGCCCAGGTGCTCGCCCCCGCGAACCTGAAGGCCCAGCGCGCCAACCAGGACGCGATCGCCGAGCAGCTCGCGGTGGTGGAGCGTCGCACGGAGGACGTCGGATCGCTGCGCTCCCACCGGCACGCGGCCGCCTACGAGGGCGCGGACCAGGATCTGGAGCGCCGCATCAAGAAGGCGGAGGAGGCGGCCCGCGAGACGCTCCAGGCGGCCCCGGACGAGGACCTCGTCCGCCACTGGACGCGCCTGGGCGGCGCGGTGCCGGCCACGCTCCAGGCCGACCGCGACCGCTGACCCGCCGGCCGCCGTCGTCGTGGTGGCTCCCGTGGACGGCGGCTCAGGCTGCCGCGAGCCAGACGTTTCGGCGGTTTCGCGGCCCGATCTGCAGCAGAATCATCTGGCTCACGGGCAGAAACGTCTGGCTCGGCGCTCCTCGGCGGTCGCGGGCTCGCAGCCTCCCGCCACGGAACCCCGCGCCCGCTCAGGGTGTGGGGTTCCGCGCGTCGTAGCGCAGGAAGCCGGGCTCCCACCGCATCAGCGCGGTCACGCCGAGCATGCACAGCACACCGCCGGCCAGCAGGGTCGGCCCCTCCCCCAGGCCCACGGAGGCGCCGCCGGTGAGCAGCTCGCCCAGGCGCGGCCCGCCCGCCACCACGACGACGAACACGCCCTGCAGCCGGCCGCGCAGGTGGTCCGGGGTCGCGGACTGCAGGATCGAGCCGCGGAAGACGCCGGAGAGCGAATCCGCGGCCCCGCCCACCGCCATGCACAGCGCGGCGAGGGCGAACGCGAGCGTGAGGCGGGGATCGCCGTCGGGCAGGGACTGCGCCCACCACACCACGCCGCCGAACGCGGCCACCGCCGCGCCCCACACGAGGATCGAGACGTACACGCCCCAGCCCTGCGCATGCAGGCGTGTGAACGGCGCGGAGAACAGCCCCGCGAGGAACGCGCCCGCCGCCATCGCGGCCAGCAGCACGCCGACGGCGGCCTCACCGCCGCCGAGCACCACGGCGCCGATGGCGGGCAGCAGGGCGCGCGGGAACGCCGTCGTCATGGCCACGATGTCCGCGAGGAAGGTCATCCGCAGGTTCGGTCGCGAGCCGAGGAAGCGCAGGCCCTCGACCACCGAGGCCAGGCCCCCGCGCGTCCCCGAGGCGGCCGCGGCCTCGCCCCGCTGCGGCGGCAGGGACGGCAGCCGCCACACGGCGTACAGGGCGGCGAGGAAGGTGACGACGTCGATCGAGTAGGTCCACGCGTAGCCGACCGCCGCCACGAGCACGCCGCCCAGCACGGGGCCGACCATCAGGGCCACGGAGAACGTCATCATGTTCAGCGCGTTCGCCGCCGGCACGAGCGGCAGGCCCACGAGCGCGGGGATGATCGCGCCGCGGGTGGGCTGGTTGATGCCGGACGCGCCGGAGTGCAGGGCCACGAGGGCGTACAGCACCGGCACCGACTCGAGCCCGGCCCAGGCCTGCGCGGCGATGCCGACCGTGGTCAGCCACATGACGGCCGACGAGGTCAGTGCGACGCGGCGGCGGTCGTGCCGGTCCGCGATCGCGCCGCCGTACAGGCCCGCGACCACGAGCGGCACGAGCGCGGCGAGGCCGAGCAGGCCCACCGCGAACGAGGAGCCGGTCAGGGCGAACACCTCGAGGGACACCGCCACGAGCGTGAGCTGCGTGCCCACGTACGCGAGCGTGTTGCCGAGCCACAGCCGCCGGTAGGCGGGTGAGACCCGCAGCGGGGTGATGTCGACGAGGAGGCGGGCCACCCCGGAAGCCTAGCGCCGGGGCGGCCAGGGCCCGCCCCGGATCAGGCGGTCGGGACGGAGGCCCCGTCGCGGGAGATGCGGGTCATCTCCTCCCGGTCCACGACCTTCACCCGCTCCCGCGCCACCGGACCGGCCTCCGTCGCCTGCGCACCCAAGGACTTCTCGTGGTCATCCAGAGCATGCCAGCCGGCCCACGTGGTGTACGGCACCTCACGGGACTCGAGCAGCTCGATCACCGACTCCTCGGAGGGCTCCTGGGCCGTCCACAGCCCCGGCTCGTCCTCGATCAGATGCTTGATCGTCTCCAGGGAGTCACCCTTGGTGTGCCCGATCAGGCCCACCGGGCCCCGCTTGATCCACCCCGAGGCGTACAGGCCCGGCACGGGGGCACCGTCCGCGTCGAGCACCCGGCCCTGCGCGTTCGGGATCACCCCGCGCACCTCATCGAACTCCACCCCCTCCACGGGCGAACCGAAGTAGCCCACCGCCCGGTAGATCGCCTGCACCGGGTAGTCCACGGTCTCGTCCGTCGGGCGGACCCCACCGGAACCGTCCAGCTCCATTCGGCGCATCCGCAGGCCGTCCACCCGGCCGTCGCCGTCCTCGTCCAGGAACTCCTCGGGGGCCTGGAGGAAATGCAGGTGCAGCCGACGCGAGGCGCTCTGCTGACGGTCCTCCTGCTCCATGAGCCAGTTCGTCAGCGTGCCCACCATGGTGCGGACCTGGTTGTTCTCCTCGATCGCCTTCTCCGAGGCCTCATCGAAGTCGAAGTCCTCCTCGTACAACACGATGTCCACATCCCGGGAGTGCGCCAGCTCCCGCAGCTCCAGCGGGGTGAACTTCACCTGCGCCGGCCCGCGCCGACCGAACACGTGCACGTCCGTGACCGGGGAGGCGGCCAGGTCCCGGTACACGTTGTCCGGGATCTCGGTGGGCAGCAGGTCCTCGGCATGCTTGGACAGGATCCGGGCCACATCCAGGGCCACGTTCCCGTTGCCGATCACCGCCACCTGCGTGGCCTCCAACGGCCAGTGCCGCGGCACATCCGGGTGCCCGTCATACCAGGACGCGAAGTCGGCGCCACCGAACGAGCCGGCCAACTCCACCCCGGGAACGTCCAGGGCCGCGTCCCGCACGGCCCCGGTGGAGAACACGATCGCGTCGTAATGCCGACGCAGATCCGCCAGGCTCAGGTCCGTGCCGTAGTCCACGTTCCCGAGGAAACGGATGTCCCCGCGGTCCATGACCTTGTGCAGGGCGGTGACGATGCCCTTGATGCGCGGGTGGTCCGGGGCCACCCCGTAGCGGATGAGGCCGAACGGGGCCGGGTACCGGTCGAACAGGTCGATGCTGACCCGGAAGTCCCGTTCCTCCTTGGTCAGGATGTCCGCCGTGTACACCCCGGCGGGTCCGGCACCGATGATGGCGATGCGCAACGGGCGGTCAGGGCGAACGGTCACGGTGGGTGGGTCCTTTTCGACGACGGCGGGGCACGCCGGCGGAGCGCGGGGCAAGGCCCGGCACCGGCGCGCGGGATCGACCCCCCAGTCTACCGCCGTGACCGGGAGGAACCTGGGTGAGAGTGCTCACCCGGACCGTACAGTGGTCCGCGTGAGCCCCTCCTCCCCCGCTGTCCGGCCCGGCGTGACCCCCGACGGCGCCGCCCCCGACACCGGCGCCCTGCCCACCGTCTCCCCCGCCCCGGCCGATGACCCGCGTGGGCTGGCCCTCGGCTTCACCGCCTACTTCGTGTGGGGCCTGCTGCCGCTCTACATGGCGGTGCTCGCGCCCGCCGGGGCCCTGGAGATCGTGGTGGTGCGCATCGGCTTCGCCCTGATCTTCTGCCTGCTGCTGCTGACCGTGATGCGCCGCCTGCGCGAGCTGGGGACGGCGCTGGCCACGCCCGGCCGCTGGGGCACCACGGGTCTGGCCGCCGGGATCATCGCGGTGAACTGGCTGCTGTACGCGGTCTCGGTCACCACGGGCAACGTGCTCCAGGCGTCGCTGGGCTACTTCATGAACCCGCTGGTGAATGTCCTGCTCGGCGTGCTCTTCCTCGGGGAGCGGCTGCGGCGGGGCCAGTGGGTGGCCGTCGGGATCGCGGTGGCCGCCGTCGTCGTGATGTCCGCGGCGATGGGGCAGGTGCCGTGGATCGCGCTCGGGCTGGCCACCTCGTTCGGGCTCTACGGCTTCGTGAAGAAGCGCTTCCCCTCCCCCGTGCACGCGGTGACCGCGATGACCGCCGAGACCGTGGTGCTGATCCCCGTGTTCGTGGTGGGCAGCGTGCTGCTGGCGCAGGCCGGGCTGCTCACCACCGTCACCGAGGGGCCCGGCCACTTCTGGCTCATGGCCGGGCTCGGCGTGCTCACCGCCGTTCCGCTCATCCTGTTCTCGGCGGCGGCCCGCTCCCTGACGCTGACCACGCTCGGGATGCTGCAGTACACGGCGCCCATCCTGCAGTTCCTCGTGGCGGTCACGGTCCTCGGCGAGCAGATGCCCGCGGCCCGCTGGGCGGGCTTCGGGCTCATCTGGCTCTCGCTGGCGGTCTTCACCCTCGACCAGCTGAACGCCTCCCGCCTGCAGCGTCGGGCGGTCCGGGCCGGGCAGGGCGCGCACGCCTAGATGTAGGAGGGCATGACGTTGTTG
>NZ_JXSP01000111.1:0-365 GCF_000946635.1 Micrococcus sp. MS-ASIII-49 | reverse complement strand
TCTACCGGCAGCTGCGCCACCCGGTGGCCCCGGAGGTCCGCGCCCTCAAGGCCCGGGAGCTCGCGGCCGCGCTGGACCCCGCCCCGACCCGCCTGGACTGAGCGGCCGCCCCGGATCACGGCGGTGACGCCGCGGACCGCGGCGTCAGGCCGAGCGCCCCACCACGTAGTCGGCGAACGCCTCGAGCGCCGTCTTCACGGCGGAGTCCGGCAACGGGGCGAGCGCCTGCTTGGCCTGCTCCGCCCAGCCGCGGGTGATCGCCCACGCCTCGTCGATGGCGGGGTGGCCCGTGAGCGCGGCGACGGCGGCGGCCAGCTGCTCGTCGGTGTCGAGCGGCCCGTCCACGAGCGCGCGCACCCGGCGGG
>NZ_JXSP01000110.1:0-38435 GCF_000946635.1 Micrococcus sp. MS-ASIII-49 | reverse complement strand
CCCGTGGATCAGGCCTTCGCGGCGATCTGACGGAGCACGTACTGCAGGATGCCGCCGTTGCGGTAGTACTCGGCCTCACCGGGGGTGTCGATGCGGACGACCGCGTCGAACTCGGTGACCCTGCCGTCCTCACCGGTGGCCGTGACCTTCACGGTCTTCGGCGTGGTGCCCTCGTTGAGGGCGGTGATGCCGGAGATGTCGAAGGTCTCGGTGCCGGTCAGGCCCAGCGAGTCGGCGTTCTCACCCTCCGGGAACTGCAGCGGCAGCACGCCCATGCCGATGAGGTTCGAGCGGTGGATGCGCTCGAAGGACTCCGTGATCACGGCCTTGACGCCCAGGAGCGCGGTGCCCTTGGCCGCCCAGTCACGGGAGGAGCCGGAGCCGTACTCCTTGCCGCCCAGGACCACCAGCGGGGTGCCCTGCTCGGCGTAGTTCTGCGCCGCGTCGTACACGTAGGCCTGCGGGGCGCCCTCCTGGGTGAAGTCGCGCGTGAAGCCGCCCTCCACGCCGTCGAGCAGCTGGTTCTTGATGCGGATGTTCGCGAACGTGCCGCGGATCATGACCTCGTGGTTGCCACGACGGGATCCGTAGGAGTTGAAGTCCTTGCGCTGCACGCCGTTCTCCAGCAGGTAGCGGCCCGCCGGGGTGTCCGACTTGAAGGAGCCGGCCGGGGAGATGTGGTCCGTGGTCACGGAGTCACCCAGCTTGAGCAGGACGCGGGCGCCGGAGATGTCCGACACCGGGTCCGGCTGCATGGTCATGCCCTCGAAGTACGGGGGCTTGCGCACGTAGGTGGACTTCTCGTCCCACTCGAAGGTGGAGCCCGAGGGGGTCTCCAGGGACTGCCAGCGCTCGTCGCCGTCGAAGATCGTGGCGTACTGCGAGGTGAACATCTCGGTGTCGATCGACGCGTCGATGATCTGCTGGACCTCGGTCGGGTCCGGCCAGATGTCCTTGAGGAAGACGTCGTTGCCCTCCGTGTCCTGGCCCAGGGCCTCGTTCTCGAAGTCGAAGTCCATGGTGCCGGCCAGGGCGTAGGCGACCACCAGCGGCGGGGAGGCCAGGTAGTTCATCTTCACGTCCGGGTTGATGCGGCCCTCGAAGTTGCGGTTGCCGGAGAGCACCGCGGTCACGGACAGGTCGTTCTCCTGGATGGCCTCGGAGATCTCGGACTCCAGCGGGCCGGAGTTGCCGATGCAGGTGGTGCAGCCGTAGCCGACCACGTTGAAGCCGAGGTCGTTGAGGGACTCGCGCAGCCCGGACTTCTCGTAGTAGTCGGTCACCACGCGGGAGCCCGGGGCCACGGAGGTCTTCACCCACGGCTTGGACTTCAGGCCCTTGGCGACCGCGTTGCGGGCCAGCACGCCGGCCGCCATCATCACGGAGGGGTTTGACGTGTTGGTGCACGAGGTGATCGAGGCGATGGACACGGCACCGTGGTCCAGCTGGAACTGGCGGCCGTCCGGCATGGCCACGTCCACGAGCTTGGACGGGCGGCCCTCGCCGGCCTCGTCCTGCGTGGCGTAGTTGTGCAGGTCCTTGCGGAACTGGTCCTTGGAGTCGGTGAGCTCGATGCGGTCCTGGGGACGCTTCGGGCCGGAGATGGAGGGCACCACGGTGGACAGGTCCAGCTCGAGGTACTCGGAGTAGGCGACCTCGGAGGACGGGTCGTGCCACATCCCCTGCTCCTTGGTGTACGCCTCCACGAGGGCGACCTGCTCCTCGGAGCGGCCGGTCAGGCGCAGGTAGTCGAGGGTGACCTCGTCGATCGGGAAGATCGCGGCGGTGGAGCCGAACTCGGGCGACATGTTGCCGATGGTGGCGCGGTTGGCCAGGGGCACGGAGCCGACGCCCTCGCCGTAGAACTCGACGAACTTGCCGACCACGCCGTGCTGGCGGAGCATCTCGGTGATGGTCAGCACCACGTCGGTCGCGGTGGCGCCGGACGGGATGCTGCCGGTCAGCTTGAAGCCCACGACCCGCGGGATCAGCATGGACACGGGCTGGCCGAGCATCGCGGCCTCGGCCTCGATGCCGCCGACGCCCCAGCCGAGCACGCCCAGGCCGTTGACCATGGTGGTGTGCGAGTCGGTGCCGACGCAGGAGTCCGGGTAGGCGCGCAGCACGCCGTCGACCTCGCGGGTCATCACGGTGCGGGCCAGGTTCTCGATGTTGACCTGGTGGACGATGCCCATGCCCGGGGGGACGACCTTGAAGTCGTCGAAGGCGGTCTGGCCCCAGCGCAGGAACTTGTAGCGCTCGCCGTTGCGCTCGTACTCGATCTCCATGTTCCGCTCGATGGCGGCGTCGTTGCCGAAGGAGTCGATCTGCACGGAGTGGTCGATCACGAGCTCGGCCGGGGAGAGCGGGTTCACGCGCTCCGGGTCGCCGCCCAGGTCCTGGATGGCCTCACGCATGGTGGCCAGGTCCACGACGCAGGGCACGCCGGTGAAGTCCTGCATGATCACGCGCGCCGGCGTGAACTGGATCTCGGTGTCCGGCTGGGCGTTCGGGTCCCAGGCGGCCAGGGCCTTGATCTGGTCGGCGGTCACGTTGGCGCCGTCCTCGGTGCGCAGCAGGTTCTCCAGCAGCACCTTCAAGGAGTAGGGCAGCTTCTGCGCCCCCTCGACCTTGTTCAGACGGAAAATCTCATACTCGGCGCCCTTGACGTCCAGGACGCCCTTGGAGCCGAAGCTGTCGACGGTGGTCACGAGAGGACTCCTCTTCCCGCCCGGTTTCCTCCGGGCGCTCGTCCAGTGGGGGGTGGTCACCCGCGGCCGCGGACCGCGCCCCGTCCGGGACGGGCGTCGTCTGCGTCACAGGTGCCGCACTGCGTCCCAGGGTACCGCGCCGGTCCCGTGTGACGCGGGCATGGCGCGCGGCGGCCCGCAGGCCGCCGCGCGGATGCCGGGTCAGATCTCGACGACGGCCGCGGCCGGGGCGCTCTGGGCGGCCGGCACCAGCACGGTCACCGACTCGAGGTGGTGCGTGTCCGGGTAGAGGTCGAACACGCGGGCGCGCTCCACCTCGTAGCCGCCGTCGCGCAGCCACGCCAGGTCGCGGGCGAACGAGGCGGGGTCGCACGAGACGTACACGATGCGGCCCGGCTCGAGCGCGAGGATGCGCTCGATCGCCCGCCGCCCCGCGCCCGCCCGCGGCGGGTCCAGGACGACGGTGTCCAGCGCGGCACCGCCGAGGCCGCCGTCCGCCACGGGACGCTCGGGGTACTTCAGCCAGCTGCCGAGCACCTTGTCCGTGGGGCCGTTGAGCACCGAGGCCTGCGGCTGGTCGTGCAGGTTGCGGCGGGCGTCCTTCGAGGCCTGGCGGGAGGCCTCCACCGAGTACACGCGGCCCTCGGGTCCCACGGCGTCCGCCAGGTACGCGCTGAACAGGCCGGCGCCGCCGTAGAGGTCGGCCACGACCTGGCCCGGCTCGACGCGCGCGTCCTCGAGCACCGCGTCCACGAGGGTGGCCGGGGCGTGCTGGTGGACCTGCCAGAAGCCGTCACCCGTGACGCGGAAGCGCTTGGTGCCGCCGCGCTCGGACTCCACGGTCTCCTCGACCCAGGTCTTGCCGGTGATGCGCTCGACCTTGACCGGCTGGAACTGCTTCGGGCCGGGCAGGGCCAGGCCGGTGGAGACGTCCACGCCGCACGCGTTGGCCGCCTGGCGGATCCGGGTGCGCAGCCGGCCGAGCTTGACCTCGTCCGCCCGCGTCTGCGGGGTGGGCGTCACCAGCACGAGGGGGCGGGAGCCGGAGGCCGGCGTCGCGACGTCCACGCGGGCGGCTCCGGTGAAGTCCCAGTCCCACAGGGCGAGCGCATCAAGGGCCGGCACGCCGAGCGGCATGTTGCGCACGGGTAGGAGGGTCGCCGAACGGTAGGCGTGCATCGCGATGTGCCCCTGGGGGGTCACCGCGAACGCGTTCCGGGTCCGCCAGCGCTGGCCGGTGGGCTCGTCCTCGGAGCCGGCGAAGCACACCTCCGGCTCCACCGCGAGGTCGGCGATGCGGTGCACCGTGTCCCGGAAGACCTGGGCCTTGAGCCGGCGCTGGTGCGGGACCACGATGTGGCCGAACTCGGCGCCGCCCACGGGCGGGCGACCCGAGGCGTGGGCGCGCAGCATGTCCGCGAGCTTCCACTGGTGGATGCGGCGGAACTCGGAGGGCCGCAGCACCTCCACGACGTCGCCGCGCCAGAAGCGGGCCCCGTCCTCGGCCTCGGTCAGGGCCACCCGGACCTTCTCGCCGGGCACGGCGTGGCGCACGAAGACGACCCGCCCCTCGTGCCGGGCCACGCAGTGGCCGCCGTGGGCCATGGCCCCGACCTCCACCTCGATGGTCCTCCCGATCCCGGTGACGTCTGTGGACGTGTCGACGACTGCCATGTCTGGCTCCTCTCGCATCGCAGCGCGCTTCAGGTCTTGCCCTGAGCATCGACTGGTCAGATCATCATCATCCTTGCAGACCGATGCGGCTGTGTCGCCTCGATCGTGGGCGCGCCGTCGGACGGCGTCATCCGCCGCTCCCCGGGGGCGCCGGGGCGGTCAAGAGCCCTGGCCCTCGTGGACCTGCCACGGCACCGAGCCCACCATCACGCCCGGCTCCCGCTGCAGTCGCCGCGTCTGGCGGGTGGCGGTCCGGTTGTGCAGGAGCGTGCGCCAGCCCGGCCGGACCACGTACTCCGGGATGAACACCATGGTCAGGTCCCGCGGGGAGCGGCGTCGGTGCTCGCGCACATGCCGCACCAGGGGGGCCACCGTGTCGCGGTAGGGCGAGGCGATCACGGTGAGCGACATCGGCAGGCCGGCACGCTCCCAGGCGTCGATCACCTCCAGGGTGGCGGCGCGCTCGGCGTCCACGACGACGGCCTCGAGGGAGGACGGCCGCGACGCGCGGGCGTAGGCCAGCGCCCGCAGCGCCGGCCGGTCCAGCGTGGTCACGACGACCACCACGTGGACCCGCGAGGGCAGGGCCCGCGCGTCGTCCTGGGGGTCCGGTGCGAGCTCGCGGTCCACGTCCGCGTAGTGGCGGCGGATCCGCCCCATCACCAGCGAGCCGAGCACGATCGCCAGCAGCGCCACCCACGCGCCCTGCGTGAAGCGGGTGACCAGGACGACGACGCCCGCCAGCGCCGTGACCACCCAGGCCACCGCCGTGATGATCAGGCGCAGCCGGACGGCCGCGCGGGCCCGGGCGCCCGGTGTGTGCACGAGCCGGCGGCGCCACAGCCGCAGCATGCCGGCCTGCGCGAGCGTGAAGGCCAGCAGCACGCCGATGACGTAAAGCTGCACGAGCAGGGCGGTCCGGGCCTCGAAGAACAGCACGAGCGAGAGGGCCACGGCCCCCATCCCGAGGACGCTCCACGTGTGCACCAGCCGGTCGCTGCGGACCCTCAGCTGCCGGGGCAGGTAGCCGTCCTCGGCCACGCGCGCGGCCAGGGCGGGGAACGAGCGGAACGCCGACTTGGCCGCGAACAGCAGGAGCAGGGCGGTGGCCGCGATGGTGGCGACGGACAGGATGCTGCCCGGGCCGTACACGGTGTCCGCGAGCTGGGCGAGCACGGGGGCGGGGGCGCGGTCGGGCGTGACCTCGGCACCCGCGGCGTCCCGGAGGTTCTCCAGCTCCAGCCCGACGACGACGCCGGTGCGCTGAGCCAGGTGCATGACGCCCACGGTCAGCGCGCCGAGGGTGAGGGCCATCACGGTGAGCACCCACCGCACCGTGGGCACGGCCGGCCGGGCCATCAGGCGGGTGCTCGAGACCGGCACCTCGACGCCGGTGAGCAGCACCGATCCCGCGCTGAACGCGCGCAGGGCGAGCAGCGCCGTCGCCACGGTGCTGACGGTCCCGCCGACCCCGGCGCCCTCCTGCGTCCAGCCGGCCGTCGGCGCCGCGCCGAGCAGCCCACGGCCCTCCTGCCACAGGCCCGCCAGGACGAGCAGCGCGGTCAGGGCGACGAACACGCTCACGAGCACGGGCAGCACCCACCGGGACAGCCGCACCCCGCGGAGCGCGGCCAGCAGTACGCCCACGAGCGCGGCCGAGGCCACCAGCACGCGGCTGCCGACGGTGAGTCCGGGGGCCAGCGCCGCCACGAAGTGGGCGAAGGCGGCCACGGAGACCGCGGCGGTGAACACGAAGTCCAGCAGGAGCGCGGCCGAGGCGACGACGCCGGCCCTCGGGCCCAGCTTCATGCCGGCCATGTGATAGATGCCGCCGTGCGGAACGGCGGCGACCGCGGCGCGGAAGGACACGACGATGAGCAGCATCACCGCGACGACGGCCCAGCCGACGGCGGGTCCGAGCGCGAGCGCGGACGTGCCGGCCGCGACCAGGGTGAGGATGACCTCGTCCGGGGCGTAGGCGAGGGAGGACAGGGCGTTCGACGACGTCACGGGCAGCGCCCGCCACCGGTTCATGCGGGGCTCGTCGGCGGCGTGCGACGTCACGGGGCGACCGAGGAGGCCGCGGCGCAGGAGGGAGGACAGCGTGGCCACCGCACCACGGTACCCCCGCCGGGCCCGGACGCCGCGGCGACGCGGATGCTCCCGGACGTGCCCGCCGGATGCGAGGATGGAGCGCGCGTCGGCTCCCCGGCGCACGGAGCACCGCACGAGAGGCAGGGACGGGCATGGCCCACTACGTGATCGTCGGCGGCGGACGGGTGGGCACCCGGTTGGCGGCCGCGCTGGACGCGGCCGGTCACGGCGTCGCCCTCGTGGACCGCGACCCGCGGACCGTGGAGGGGCTGGCCCCCGGCTTCTCCGGCGAGCTCGTGGCCGGCGTGGGCTTCGACCGCTCCGCGCTGCTCGCCGCCGGCATCGACCGCGCGCAGGGCCTGGCGGCCGTGACCGCGGACGACAACACGAACATCATCGCCGCCCGCGTGGCCCGCGAGACCTTCCACGTGGACCACGTGGTGGCGCGCATCTACGACGCCGACCGGGCCCGGCTGTACCAGCGCCTCGGCATCCCCACGGTCGCCTCGATCCAGTGGACGGCCGACCAGGTGCTGCACCGGCTGCTGCCGGCCGGCACCGCCGACGCGGAGCACCGCGACGCCTCCGGCCGGCTGCTCGTGACCGAGCTGGTCCCCCACTCTTCGTGGTGGGGCCGTCGGCTGACCGACGTCGAGTCCACGGTGGGGATGCGCATCGCCTACCTCACCCGGCTCGGCGACGGCCAGCTGCCCCGGCCGGGCGACCGCCTGCAGGAGGGCGACGTGCTGCACGCCGTCTACCCGGTGGACCGCCGGGACCAGGTGGAGGCCGCCCTGCAGGGCGAGGCACGCGTGCCGGACGGCACGGACGAGGACGAGGAGGGACGGGCATGAGGGCCGTCATCGCCGGAGCCGGCGCCGTGGGCGCCTCCATCGCGCGGGAGCTGCACGCGCACGGCCACGAGGTGGTCGTCGTCGAGGCGCGCACGGACGCGGCCCGCAAGGCCGACGTCGGCGGCGCACGCCTCGTCCTCGGGGATGCGTGCGACCTGACCGTGCTCGAGCAGTGCGGCGCCCTGGAGGCGGACGTGCTCGTCGCGGCGACCGGCGACGACCGGGTCAACCTCGTGTGCTCCCTGCTGAGCCGCTCGGAGTTCGGCGTCGGCCGCACCGTGGCCCGCGTCAACAACCCGCTCAACGACTGGCTCTTCGACGAGTCGTGGGGCGTGGACGTGGCCGTGTCCACCCCCTCGATCATGACGGCGCTCGTGGAGGAGGCCGTGGAGACCGGGGACCTCGTGCGCCTGCTCAGACTGGAGGCCGGCGGCGCGGCGCTGTCCGAGTTCCGGGTCCCGGCGGAGCACTGGCTCGAGGGCCGGCGCATCGGCACCGTGTCCTGGCCGCAGGAGGCTCCGCTCGTGGCGGTCGTGCGCGACGGCGCCCCCCGGCAGGCGTCGGCGGACGAGGTCCTGGAGGTGGGCGACGAGCTCTTCTTCCTGGCCGCCGGCTCCGCCGAGCCGGCCCTGCGTCGCCTCCTCGTCGGCGAGGGCCGCGCTCAGGGACGCTCGGAGGCGGCGGAGTCTGCCGGCACGCCGTCGTCCTGACCGGGCGAGCTGACGGACCAGGCGAGCCAGAGCCCCAGGGCATAGAGCGGCAGGCCCATCACCAGGCGGGCCACCCCGAGCGCGGTGACGGCGTCCCCGAGGTAGAGGGGCACCTGCACCGCCAGGCGCAGCGCGAACACGGCCACGAGGATCCAGGTGGCCGCGGCGTAGGCGCGGCGCCGACGCCGGTGGGCCCGCCAGCGGGTGCCCTCGGCGCGCACGAGGCCGAGCACCAGGCCCGCCGCGGGCCAGCCCACGAGGACGGACACCGCGAACGCGAGGCCGTAGGCGGCGTTGGTGACGAAGCCCCACAGGTAGTAGTCGCGGGCCTGGCCGGTGGTCAGGGAGACCACGACGGACAGGACGACGACGGCGAGGCCGGCCAGCACCTGGACCGGCGACTGGCGCTGGACGAGGCGCGCGACGCCCAGCACGAGTGCGACCGCGACGGCCGCCACGCCGGAGGGCCACACCTGCTGGGTGGCGACGTAGCCGACCATGTAGACGAGGGTGGGCAGGGAGGCCTCGACGATGCCGCGCCAGCCACCGACGCTGCCCAGCGCGTCGAGGCGGCCGCGCTCGTCCAGGCGGGCTCGAGACGGCAGGGGGCCGGCCCCGTCCGGGGCGGCGGTGACGGGGCCACGCGGCTCGGTCATGGGCTCTCCTCTCGGGGCCGTGCTCAGCGCGTGGCCTCGGGCGCGTCGACCAGGTCGAACTCGGGGTTGTGCAGGGTGGGCACGCCGTCCATCTGGGTGACGCGGCCGCGGACCGTCAGCCACTCCCCCGGCATGACACCGGGCACGCGGCGCCGCCCGTGCCAGACCAGCTGCAGCGTCTCCGCGGGCGCCATGCTCCCGGGCGCGGGCAGGCGGTCGGCCAAGACCGCGCGGAAGACGGTCGCCTCGTCCGCGCCGGGCAGTGTGACGGAGGCGATGACGCCGCGGCGCTCGATGCGGCCCGCGGCGCCGGTCGGGCGGGCTGCGACGGCGGGGCTCACCGGGTCTCCGTGATCTCCGGACCGCGCTCGGGCAGCGCGGTGGCCTCCGGTGCCGCGCCGTCCCCCGGGCCGGCGGCGGTGTCCGCGAGCACGTCCCGGCCCTCGTCCGGGGCCGGGCGGCGACGCTGCAGCGGGCGCGCGTTGGGAGGCGGACGCAGGGGCAGCAGCTCGCGCGGCGGGAGCGGCTCGTCGCCCCGCACCACGACCAGGTCGGAGAACACCTGTTCCAGCGGCTCGGCGGCCTCCGGCTGGAAGGCGGCCTCGCCGTGGAACACGCCGCGGACGAACCAGCGCGGACCGTCCACGCCCACGAACCGGGCGACGTTCCACCCCGGCGAGCCGTCCGGCAGCGCCGCCGGCACGCGCGTGAGGATCTCGATGCCGAAGCGGCCGGTCTGCTCCTGCACGGTCGCGTGGGCGGTGGTCGACAGGGAGTCGTGCAGCTCGGCGCGCAGGTCGTCCCACAGGCCCGTGCGGCGCGGGGCGCTGAACGCCTGGACCTGCAGCGCCGAGCGGCCGAGGCTGACGGTGGCGGCGACGATCCGCTTCGTCGCGTCCTCGACGTCGAGGCGCAGCTTCATGCCCTGGACCGCCCGCAGGCGCAGCGACCCCAGGTCGATCATGCCGGCGGGATCCGGGCGGGTGGCGACGTCGTGCGGACCGACGTCGGCTGCCTCCGGCGCGGCGGCGATCTCGAGGTCGCGCTCCTCCAGCAGCTCGGCCGGCAGGCTGACCTGCTCGTGGCGCACGGTGCGGTTGCGTCCGAAGATCACGACGTCCTCCCAGGGGTGGTGTCGGCGGTGAAGCCGCCGGTCGAGCCGAAGCCGCCGGCCCCGCGCTCGGAGTCGGGCAGCGCGTCCACGGGCTCGAAGCGGGCCCGCACGACCGGCTGCAGCACGAGCTGGGCGATCCGGTCGCCGCGGCGCAGCACGATCGGCTCGGTCGGGTCCAGGTTGATCAGGGGCACCTTGATCTCGCCGCGGTAGCCGGCGTCGATGGTGCCGGGGGCGTTGACGACGCTCAGGCCGTGGCGGACCGCGAGGCCCGAGCGGGGGTGCACGAACCCCGCGTGGCCCTCCGGGATGGCCAGCGCCACGCCGGTCGGCACGAGGGCACGCTCACCCGGGGCCAGGGTCACGTCGACGGCGGTGCGCAGGTCCGCGCCCGCGTCGCCCGGCTGCGCGTAGGCGGGCGGGGCCAGGCCCGGATCGAGGGCGTGCAGGGGCACGGGCAGCTCGGCGGAGTCGGTCACGAGGCCCGACCCTACACGAGCACCCGTCGGCCCGGGGCCGCGTCGAGGCGGCCGGGCGGGCGCCCTCACCGGTGCCGCGCGGCGGGACCGGAGTCCGGATGTGGGAAGCTGGGACCCATGCGTGATCCCCAGCAGCACCCCGTCGCCGATGCCTCCCGCCGCGCCCCCGAGGGCGCTGCGGCGGGACCCGATCCGGTCCTGTTCGAGGAGCGGTTGACGCCCTCCCCGGGGGTCTGGGCCGTGGCGCTCATGCTGGCGGCGCTGACGATACTCGTGTTCGCGCCGATCGACCTCGGGGTGGGCATCGCGGCCGCCGTCGCGTTCTTCGCCGTCGAGGTCCTGATCCTGGTGGCCACCACCCCGCGCATCGTGGTGCGCGAACGCACCCTCCAGGTGGGCCGCGCCAGCATCGAACGGCACCACGTCGGTCAGGTCACGGGGTATCGCGGCGAGGACGCCCGGGCCCAGCGCGGCCCGCTGCTGCACGGGCTGGCCTTCGTGAACGTGCGCGGCTGGATCGCGCCCGTCGTGCGGATCCAGCTGACCGACGAGCGCGACCGCACACCCTACTGGCTGACCAGCACCCGGCGTCCGGAGGAGCTGGTCGCGGCCCTCGGCGGGACCATGGCCCGGCAGGAGGGGACGGCCGAGGGCCGCTGACCGCCCCGGCGGCGGGGGCTCAGCCCTCGCAGTCGGTGCAGTAGATCAGGCCGTTCTTCTCACGCGCGGCCTGCGAGCGATGGCGGACCAGGAAGCAGGAGGCGCAGGTGAACTCATCCGACTGGGCGGGCAGCACCCGCACCATCAGCTCTTCACCCGAGAGGTCGGCGCCGGGCAGCTCGAACCCCTCGGCGGCCTCCGCTTCGTCCTCGTCCACGACGGCGGACTGGGTGTCCGTGCGCCGTGCCTTCAGCTCCTCGATGGAGTTCTGGCTCAGCTCTTCCTCGTTCTTGCGAGGGGCGTCGTAGTCAGTGGCCATGGGGTTTCACGCTCCGCTGGTGGGGGACGGCACCGGGACCGGTGCCGGCACTGCGCAGGCGGCGTCGTGGGCGGGCCACGCATCACCGGCCTGCGCCGTTGCGCGTAGATTGTGCACCATGGCCGAACCCGTGCCAAATGTTGACCGGCATGCTCGCCCAGGGCGGATTCGCGCGGGCGCGCGCCCCTCGCCCGGGCCGTGGTCTGCGGCCCGGCGGCTAGGATCGGGGCATGCCCGGCCGGGCGTCCGCATGCCCGGTGACCAGAACACGATGTGGGAGGGACCACCGCCATGGCAGAGCTGCGACTGACCGGACCCACCGAGGACGGCGACGCGCTGCGCCTGTCGGGGCCCGAGGGCGAGGAGCACACGCTCCCCCTCTCCCCCTATCTGCGCCGGCTGGTCATCGAGGGCGCCGCGCCCGAGGACGGGCGACCGGCCGAGGACGGCCCCGCGGCCTGGCACGACATGACGGAGATGGACGTCCCCGGGGCGGACGACGAGGACGCCGAGGGACCGGTGGACGCGGCGACGCACGCCGACGATGCCGCGGAGGAGGACGAGCGGGCTCCCGAGGCGCCCTCCGGCCCGGCCCGGCCGGACGAGGACCTCGCGCTCACCCCGCGGATCGACCCGCGGCCCGTGGCCGACGACTCGACCGCGGACGGACCGACCCCGGCGCCGCTGACCGACCAGGAGTCCGTCAAGGCCGCCGCGACCCAGGAGGCCGTGCCCCTCACCCCCCGGGAGATCCAGCAGCGCATCCGTGCGGGCGCCTCCGTGGAGCAGGTGGCCCGGGAGAGCGGGAACGCGTTCTCGCGCATCCGCACCTACGGTCACCCCGTCTTGGCCGAGCGCGACTGGATCGCCCGGCAGGCCCGCGCCGTCGAGGTCTGGGTCGGCGGGCCCGACCTCTACTCGGACCTCGTCCAGGACGGCGGCCCCACGACGCTCGGTGAGCTCGCCGCGCACCGGCTCGCCGAGCTGGGCGTGGACGAGGCGAGCCTCGAGTGGGACGCGTGGCGCGAGGACCAGGCCGGCTGGACCGTGGCCGCCCGGTTCGCCGTGTCCGGTGCGGGGAGTCTGCCCACCCGCGAGGAGCCGCCGGCGCTCTGGACGTTCCGCCCGGCCGGACGCCACCTCGAACCCGAGAACGCCTGGGCCCGCGCCCTGTCCGAGGCGGAGGCCTGGGACCTGGTCCCCCGCGCCCCCGCGGCCGAACCGGTGACGGACGACGTGGACGCCGAGGACGCCGTGACCCCCGCGGGTGCGCACTCCCCGGCCGCCGACCGCGACGCCGATCTGCTGGAGATCCTGCGGGTGCGCCGGGGTCAGCGTGTGGGCGCGGACCTGGAGTCGGACGACACGCTCGCGCACCTGATCGCCCGCGAGCACCAGGACCGGAGTCGGCGCGAGGCCGCCCAGGCGCCCGAGCCGCTCGCCCCGGTCGACGCCGAGGGGGCCCTGACGACCGCCGACGACGCCCCGGGCATCGACGAGCCGGAACCGGCCGCCGAGACCGACCGCGCCGAGGACACTGCCGCAGACGTCGCGGACGCGGAGGTCGCGGACGCGGGTGTCGAGGACGAGGGGGCGGAGCCCGCGCCTCGCGAGCGTGCCGCGCGCCCTGCCATGCCGGCCGTCACGCCGCGCCCCCGGGCCCGCTCGGCCGCTCGCCGCGCGTCCGTGCCCAGCTGGGACGAGATCGTCTTCGGCCGCAAGGGCGACTGACCCCGGCCCGGCCCCGGCCGCGGGGCGGGCTCAGCGGTGCCAGGTGAGCAGCGGGACCTCCCGCTCGGCGCGCGTGGGCGCGCCGTGCTGGCCCACCATCTCGAAGGCGTGCGGGGGCACCCGCCGGCCGTCGTAGAGGGCAAGATCCCCGTGCACGGCGACGAGCAGATCCCCGATGCGGGCACGGACCCGGTCCTCGACGACGGCGCCGAACCAGCCGGCGTCGACGGCCTCGTCCCGCGTGAGCACCCACGCGTGCGCCCCGTAGCGCTCGGCCCAGGTGCGCCGCACCCTCTCGCGCACGTCCGGACCCGCGTCGGATCGGAAGTGCAGCTGCACGAGGCGGGGCTCCCCCGCGGTGTGCGCGATCCCCTCGAGCAGCGCGGGGTCGGCGAGCTCCCCGGCCTCGTCCAGGGCGGCGTAGTCCACGCGGCGCGACGGCGGCACGTCGACCATGCCGTGGTCGCCGGTGGCGAGCACCACCGTCCCGGCGGGCACGCGGTCCACCAGGCGCCGCACCGCCGCGTCGATCTCCTCGAGGGCGTGCAGCCACCGGTCCGAGCCCACGCCGTCCCGGTGGCCGGCCTTGTCCAGCTCGTTGACGTAGAAGTAGACGAGCGTGGGCACGCGGGCGTCCTTCAGCACGCGTTCGACGGCCTGGGCGCGGGCGATCAGGGCGCGGCCGGCCACGAACCGGCCGCCACGCAGCCCCGCCCGTGTCAGGGCCGAACGCTCGAAGGCGGGCAGCGAGACCGTGACGGCGTCCACGCCGGCCGCGGCGGCGCGCTCGAACACGGTGGGCTTCGGCTGCCACCCCACCGGGTCGGTGGCCTCGTCCCAGCCGCCCAGCTGGTTGATCACCACGTCCCGGTCCGGGTCGAGCACGTCGTAGCCGGCCACGCCGTGCTCCCCGACGTCCAGCCCGGTGCCCAGGCTCGTGAGGGACGCGGCCGTCGTGGTGGGCACGGCCGCCTCGAGGACGCGGCCGCCGTCGGCCATCGCCGAGCGCAGCGTGGGGGCGTGGCCGCCGAAGCGCTTCAGGAGGGACCGTCCGAGGCCGTCCACCAGGGCGACGACCACGCGGCGGCCCGCCGGGACCGCGAGCGCGTTCTCACAGCCCGGGACACCGAGGGCGGCCGCGGCGGAGGTCAGGACGGAGCGCAGGGCACGGTCGGCGGGGACCACGCCGTCGGGGAGGGCGGGCCCCGTCACGTGGTGGCCGCCAGGTGGGCGCGGCGCAGGGCCCGGGCGAAGGCCAGGGCGCCGTCGACGGCCCCCTGCCCGTCGGCGTCGGCGGCGACGCGGATCACGAGGTCCTCGCGGGTGGCGGTGCCGGTGTAGCCGTGGTCGAGGTCGCACTGGGGGTCGGCGCAGCCGGCGGGCTGCAGGTCCAGTCGCTGGCCTCCGGCCCACATCAGCCCGAGGGTCATCTCGGCCACGGGGTCGGACGGCCGGAAGCGGGCGGGGTCGGCGTGGCCGGTGGTCAGGACCACGGAGCCGAGGGCGCGGACCGGGACCATCTCGGTGGAGACCTGGGCGAGGACCGCCTGGCCGGCCGGGTCGGCGGCGTGGTCGTCGAGGTGGACGGCCAGCAGGGTGTCCCCGGCGAGCACGAGGGCCGTGATGTGCCGGTGGATCTCCTCGTAGTCGAAGTGCGTGTCCACGTGGACGAGGTGCGCGTCCGGGGTGCGGCCTTCGAGCTCGAGGGCGATGGCGTGCGCCACGAGGTCCGGGTAGAAGCCGGCGCGGACGAGTGAGGCGTCGAGGCCGCCGCTGCCGTCCAGGGTGCGGGCCTCGCGCTGCCGGCCCTCGGCCTCGGGGGCGTCGGGGCGGTGGTCGGGACGGCCTGGCTCGTGACTCCTGCGGAACGGGCTCATGTCCCCCATGCTACGGGTCCGGCGCCGGGCCGTCCGGGCCCGCTGTGGACGGCCCGGTCAGCGGCCGCGCAACGCGCGCCGGGCCGAGTCGGTGCGGCGGGCCGCGTTGGCGACGTGCACCTCGGCCTGCAGCACCGTCACGCCCTCGGGGGCGGCCAGCACGGGCGCGAAGCGCAGGCGGGCGACCTGCGGCAGGTCGTCCTTGAGGACGCTGACGCGGCCCACGAGGTCCTCCAGCGCGGCGAGGTCGACGGAGGGCACCCCGCCGGTGCCGCGCAGCTTCACGGCGGCGCGGGGGGCGCGGACCATGCGGGCCACGTCCCGGTCCGTGAGCGGGGGCACGCGGTGCACCCAGTCCCCCAGCAGGTCCGTGGCGTCGCCGGCGATGCCGAAGGAGACCACGGGGCCCAGCAGCGGGTCCTCGAGCGCCGTGAGCATGCAGGCCTGGCCGGCGGGGGCCATGGCCTGGACCTCGAGCTCGCGCACGCCGAACGGCGCGAGCAGACGGCGCATGTGCTCGACGTTGCGGCGCAGGGAATCGGCGTCCACCACGTTCAGGCGGACGCCGCCCAGGTCGAGTCGGTGCCGCAGGTGGGGGTCCACGGCCTTGAGCGCCACGGGGAAGCCGAGCCGCTCGGCGGCCGCCACGGCCTCGTCGGCGGTCTCGAACCGGGCCGAGGGCAGCACGGTGATCCCGTAGTGGCCCAGCAGCGTCTCGGTCTCCTCGTCGGAGAGCCGGACGAGTTCGGTGCCCTCGGCACGCGCGGCGGCCGCCTCCACGAGCTCCTCGGCCTCGTGCGGGTGCAGGCCGGTCGGCTCGAGCGGCTCGCCGACCTCCTGGCGGCGCCAGTGGACGTAGTCCGCGAGCGCGCCGAGCACGGTCATGGCCTGCTGCGGCGACGGGTAGAAGGGCAGGCCGGGCTGCAGGGAGCCGGGCTCGGCGTCGTCACCCACGGGCCCGGTGGCGCCGAGCGTGGCGCCGCGGTAGCGCGGGGAGACGACGTCGGTCAGGCAGCCGAGCACGGGGATGCGGGCGTCCCGGGTCGCGTCCGCGAGGGCGTGGGCCAGCCGCTCCGGCTCGTCGTCCGCCTGGTGCAGGCCGAGGCGGGCCAGCACCACGACGGCGTCGGCCTGCTCGTGGCGGACGGCGTCCCGGACGGCGGAGACCAGCGTCTCGGCGGGCGGGGCGATGCCCTGTTCGCTGCCGACGAGGCCGACGGTGGCCGTGACCTCCAGCCCGGCCTCGGCCGCGGCGTCGCGGCCCAGCCGGTCCAGGGCGAGCGAGTCGGCCACGAGGACGACGCGGTGGCCCGTGGGCAGCGGCTGGCTGGCCACGGCCATGAGGATGTCGAGCATGGCCTCGTGCGTGTGGGCCTCGAGCACGCCGGTCTGGTCGAGCATCGAGTCCACGGCGCCCTCGGGGGCCTGGGTGGTGCGGGTCTCGTGGCCCGGGGGCAGGAAGCGCCCGGTGACGTCGGAGCGGACCACCACGACGGGCTTGGTGCGGGAGAGCCGCCGGGCGATGCGGGAGAACTTGCGCGGGTTGCCGAACGACTCGAGGTACACGCCGACGGCGGCGGTGTGGGGGTCCGCCTCGAAGAACTGCATGGCGTCGTTGCCCGAGACGTCCGCACGGTTGCCGGCGCTGATCGAGGTGGAGATCCCCACCCCGCGGCGCTTGACGCCGGCGGAGACCATGGCGCCGACGGCGCCGGACTGGCTGAACAGGCCGACGGGGCCGCGCTGGGCCAGGCCCGGGGACGGGGAGGCGTTGAGGCGGATCGCGGGGTCGGTGCGGACCAGGCCGGCCGAGGCCGGGCCGATCACACGCATGCCGTGGGCGCGGGCGCGGGAGACCAGGCGGCGCTGGGCCTCGAGCCCCTCGGCGCCGGCGTCGGCGTAGCCCGAGGTGAGGACCACGAGGCCCTGGGCCCCGGCCGCGGCGGCCTCGGGGATGAGGGCCTCGACCTCGTCGGCGGGCACGGCGACGACGACGAGGTCGACCGGCTCGCCGATGTCGGCCAGGGAGCGGTGGGCGGTGAGGCCCTGGACGTCCTCGGCGGCGCGGTTCACGGCGTGGACGGCTCCCGTGAAGCCCGCCTCGAGGACGTGGCGCAGCACGAGCGAGCCGACGGCCTGCGGATCGCGGGAGGCGCCGACGACGGCCACGGACGCGGGCTCGACCAGCTCGGCGACGCTGCGGGACTCGGCGCGGTGCTCGCGGGACTCGACGACGGCGCGCCACCGGGCGGTGGGGTCGATGGGGAACTCGACGGCCACGACGCCGTCCTCGAACCGGCGGGTCACCTCGAAGCCGGACTCCTGGAACACCGAGAGCATCTTGCGGTTCTCGGGCAGGACCTCGGCGGTGAAGCGGCGGATGCCGTTCTCGCGGGCGGCCACGGCCAGGTGCTCCATGAGGATGGAGCCCAGCCCGCGGCCCTGCGCGGCGTCGGAGATGTTGAAGGCGACCTCCGCGGCGTCGGAGTCCCCGTAGCGGTCGTAGCGGCCCACGCCCAGCAGGCGGCCGCCCCGGGTGATCACGAACGCCACCCGGTCCCGGTGGTCCACGTGGGTGAACCGGTCCAGGTCCTTGGCGCTCAGCTCGGACTTGTACGTGAAGTAGCGCAGGTAGATGGAGTTCTCGGACTGCCCGGCGTGCATGCGCTGCAGCTCGGCGGCGTCCTCGGGCGAGATGGGCCGCAGGTGGGCCGTCGCACCGTCACGGAGCACCACATCGGCCTCCCAGTGGGAGGGATATCCGCGGACGGCTTCGGTCTCACCCATAGGATCACTGTAGACAATCCCCGACGCCGTGAGGACTCCCCGACCACCATGATGGCCCGTTCATCCCGTTCCCGCCCCGCCGAGCAGGACGCCCCGCGCCCGCTGCCGCTGGAGCAGGAGAACATCGTCGACGTCGACGTCTCCGAGGAGATGGAGGCGTCCTTCCTCGAGTACGCCTACTCGGTGATCTACTCGCGCGCCCTGCCGGACGCGCGCGACGGCCTCAAGCCGGTGCAGCGGCGCATCCTCTACATGATGGCCCGCATGGGCCTGCGCCCGGACCGCGGCCATGTGAAGTCCGCCCGGGTGGTAGGCGAGGTGATGGGCAAGCTGCACCCCCACGGCGACGCCGCGATCTACGACGCGATGGTCCGCCTCGCCCAGCCGTTCTCCCTGCGTCTGCCCGTGGTGGACGGGCACGGCAACTTCGGCTCGCTCGACGACGGCCCCGCGGCCCCGCGCTACACGGAGGCCCGCATGGCCCCGGCCGCCCTGGCGCTCACCGCGGACCTCGACGAGGGCACCGTGGACTTCGTCCCCAACTACGACAACCAGCTCCAGCAGCCGGCCGTGCTGCCCGCCGCCTACCCCAACCTGCTTGTCAACGGCACCACCGGCATCGCCGTCGGCATGGCCACGAACATGGCCCCGCACAACCTGCGCGAGGTCGTGGCGGGCGCGCGCCACCTGCTCGCGGACCCCGAGGCGGACCTCGAGGCGATCATGGCCCACATCCCCGGCCCCGACCTCCCCTCGGGCGGCCGGATCGTGGGGCTCGACGGCGTCCGCGACGCCTACGCGACCGGCCGCGGCACGTTCCGCATGCGAGCCGCTGTCGCCGTGGAGCAGGTCTCCGCGCGTCGCACCGGCCTGGTCGTCACCGAGCTGCCGTACGGCGTGGGCCCCGAGAAGGTCATCGAGCGGATCAAGGCCGGCGTCGACGCGAAGAAGCTCAGCGGCATCGCCGACGTCGTGGACCTGACGGACCGCAAGAACGGGCTGCGCCTGCAGATCGAGCTCAAGTCCGGGTTCAACCCCCAGGCCGTGCTGGCCGCCCTGTACCGGCACACCCCGCTCGAGGAGACGTTCGGGATCAACAACGTCGCGCTCGTCGACGGGCAGCCGCAGACCCTGGGCCTGCTGCCCCTGCTGCGGGTCTACGTGGACCACCGTCTGGACGTGGTGCGGCGCCGCACGGGGCACCGCCTCGGCAAGCACCGCGATCGTCTCCACCTCGTCGAGGGCCTGCTGCTGGCGCTCGTGGACATCGACGAGGTCATCGAGATCATCCGTTCCTCGGACGACACCGCGGCCGCGCGCACCCGCCTCATGGGCGTCTTCGACCTCACCCAGGTGCAGGCCGACCACATCCTGGAGCTGCGGCTGCGCCAGCTGACGAAGTTCTCCCGCATCGAGCTGGAGGCCGAGCGCGACGAGCTGCAGGCCGCGATCGCCGAGCTCGAGGCGATCCTCGCCTCCGACGCGCGGCTGCGCGAGGTGGTCTCGGCCGAGCTGCAGGCCGTGGCCGACGAGCACGGCGACGACCGGCGCACGGTCCTGCTCGAGGCCGAGACCGCCGCGGCCCCCGCCGCCGGGCCCGCACCGTCCGGGCCCACCCCCGCCGGCGCCGCGGAGGCCGGGGCGGACCTGATGGTCCCCGACACGGCGTGCTGGGCCCTGCTCTCCACCTCCGGACGCCTGCTGCGCACCGCGGACCGCACGCCGATCGCCCCGCAGGGCCGGCGCCGCAAGCACGACGCCTTCACCTCCGTGGTCCCGACGACGGCCCGCGGCGAGATCGGGGCCCTCACCTCCGCCGGCGCGCTGCACCGCCTCCAGGCGGTCGACCTGCCGGCGGCCGGCGAGCCGTCCGCGGCCCCCGCGATGACCGCGGCCGTCCCCGTCGCGGAGCTGGTGCCCCTGGCCAAGGGCGAGACGCTCGTGGCCCTGGTCCCCCTGGACGCCGTCCTGGCGCTGGGCACCGCCCACGGGGTCGTCAAGCGCGTCCGGCCGGAATGGCCCCTGAACCGCCAGGTCGTCGACGCCGTCGCCCTGAAGGACGGCGACGCGGTGGTCGGCGCCGCCCCCGCCCCGGACGAGGCCGACCAGCTCGTCTTCCTCACCCGCACCGGCCAGCTGCTGCGCTACGCCGCCTCCGCCGTGCGCCCCCAGGGCCCGGCCGGCGGCGGTGTCGCGGGCATCCGGCTGGCCGCCGGGGACACGGTGCTCGCGTTCGGGGTGGCCCCCGCCGCCTCCCTCACCGAGACCGGTGCGGACGCCGCGGCCCACCCGCGGCCCGCCGTCGTGGTGACCGTGGCGGACGGCGAGGCGGACGTGCTCGGCTCCGCCCCGGGCTCCGTCAAGGTCACCCCGCTCGGGGAGTATCCGGCCAAGGGCCGCGGCACCGGCGGCGTGCGCGCCCACCGGCTGCTCAAGGGCGAGAGCGGCCTCGAGCTCGGCTGGATCGGCGCCGCGCCCGCGCTCGCGGCCTCCCGGGCCGGCGTGGCCCGCGCGCTGCCGATCGAGTATGGGCGCCGGGACGGCTCGGGCGTGCCCGTGGACCAGCGCATCGAGGCCGTCGGCGCCGGCGCCTCCCCCGAACTCGTCTCGGCCCCGCCCGCCGAGGACGACGCCGTGGCCGTGTCCGCGGACTGACCCCGGTCCGGGGCGAGCCTGTTCGCCTCGGGCCGATCGACGCCCCGGATGGGCGCCCCGCCCGACCCCTCCGATACAGTGGGCTGTCGTCTCACCGCAGGTGAGCGCCCCCCTCCCCCGACCCCCCGCAGATTGGTCCTGGTGACGAACGTGTCCGGCAACGCCAGCTACGAGTACTCCCGCGCCGCCCTCCTGGCGGTCACCGAGGTGGAGGCCCCCGTCGAAGTCACCTCGCGGGACCTCGACGACCAGCTGGCGGAGGTGCTCACCCGCCTGCGCCTGCCCGGCTCCCTCCTGGAGCGGGTGGCCGGTGTGCGCAGCCGACGGAACTGGGACGAGACCGAGGACTTCCAGGAGGCCGCCGCCCGCGCCGGCGTCGCGGCCCTGGAGCAGGCCGGCGTCCCCCGGGAGCGGGTGGGCCTGCTCGTGAACACGTCGGTCACCCGGGCCACGCTCGAGCCCTCCGTGGCCGTGCGGATCCATCACCTCATGGGGCTGCCGACCTCGGCGACCAACTTCGACATCACGAACGCGTGCCTCGGGTTCGTCAACGGCCTCATGCTCGCCTCCACCCTCGTGGACGCCGGCCAGATCGACTACGCGGTCGTGGTCGCCGCCGAGGACGCCTCGAAGGTGCAGGCCGCCACCGTGGCCAACCTGCACGCCGAGACCACGCACCGCGGCAACTTCATGGAGCAGTTCGCGTCCCTGACGCTGGGCTCCGGGGCCGCCGCCGCCGTCGTCGGCCGCATCGAGGACCACCCGGACGCCCATCGGATCGTCCGCGGGATCACCCGCGCCGGCACCGACCACCACGGCCTGTGCGTGGGCGACCACCACGGCATGTACACCGACTCCACCGCCCTGCTCAAGGACGGTCTCGAGCTCGTGATGGACGCGTGGCACGACGTCCCGGCGGAGTGGGCGTGGCCGGAGGCCGACCGGTTCATCACCCACCAGGTCTCGCAGATGCACACCGACGCGATCGCGGAGTCCGCCCACCTGGACCCGGCGCGCATCCCGACGACGTTCCCCACGCTGGGCAACGTCGGCCCGGCGTCGCTGCCCATCACCCTCGTGCGGGAGATGGACGCCCTGGAGGACGGGGACACGGTGGTCTGCCTGGGCGTGGGCTCGGGCCTGAACACCGCGATGCTCGAGATCGAATGGTGAGCTGAAGGAGCCAGAGCCATGCCCCAGATCCCCGCCGCCCCCGCCGCCCTGCCGCCGGCCGACCGACTGCCCGGCTGGGACCCGGCGTGGTCCCGCCTCGTGGAGATCCGCTCCGCCGCGGACCCGGAGGGGACCGTGCGGACGCTGCACGTGGCGGACACCGGTCCCGTGCTCGCCGCGGCCGGGGCGGAGATCGTCGGCACGATCGTGGCGGTGCACGGCAACCCGACGTGGTCCTGGCTGTGGCGGTCCCTGCTCGCGGAGACCGTGCGCCGGGCACGCCGGGGCATGGCCGCGTGGCGCGTCGTGGCGCCGGACCAGCTGGACATGGGCTTCTCCGAGCGCCTCGCGCACGCGGGCTCCCCGTCCGCCGCGTCGATGGGCCGTGCCGGCGACACCTACCGCACGCTGGGCGGCCGCATCGCCGACCTGGACGCCCTGCTGGCGGCTCTCGGGCTGCGCGACCTGGCAGCCACCGGCCACCCGCTGATCACGCTCGGCCACGACTGGGGCGGTGTCGTGTCCCTCGGCTGGGCGGCGCGTCATCCGGAGCTGGTGGCCGGCGTCGCGACCCTGAACACCGCGGTCCACCAGCCCGAGGGGGCGCCGATCCCCGCCCCGCTGCAGGCCGCCCTCGCCGGGCCCGTCCTGCCGGCCTCCACCGTCACCACGGACGCCTTCCTCTCCGTGACGACCTCCCTCGCCACCCCGGCCCTCGACCGCGAGACGCGGGCCGCCTACCACCTGCCCTACGACACGGCGGCCCGACGCGGCGGCGTCGGCGGCTTCGTCGCGGACATCCCGGCCGACCCCGGCCACGGCAGCCATCCCGAACTGCAGCGGGTGGGCGAGGACCTCGCCGCCCTGGGCCGTACCGACGTGCCCGCCCTCATCCTGTGGGGCGCCGACGACCCGGTCTTCCTGGACCGCTACCTCGACGACCTCCGCGACCGCCTGCCCCACGCGCGCGTGCAGCGTTACGAGCGGGCGGGGCACCTGCTCGTGGACGACCGCGACATCACCGCGCCCCTGCTGCAGTGGGCCCAGCTGCTGCGCGGCGGCCAGCTCTCCGACCCCGCCTCGGGGCTGCCGGGCCCCGTCCCGCACGCCACCGCCGACGCGGCCGCCGACCCGGGCCTGGAGGTGGACCTCGGGGAGGAGCCCGGAGCCCGCGAGCCCGGCGTGGTCCGGCTCTGGGACCACCTGCGCGACTGGGGCGCCCCCGGCTCGGACCACCGCGAGTACACCGCGCTGGTGGACATGGCCGGCGCCCAGGCCGGCCGCTCGCTCGTGGGCACCGCCCGCCGCCCCGTGGCCGTCACCTGGGGTGAGCTGCAGGAGATGGTCTCGGCCATCGCGACCGGGCTGTGGACCGCGGGCATGCGACCGGGCGACCGGGTCGCCATGCTCGTGCCGCCGGGTCGCGACCTGTCGGCGGCCCTGTACGCCGTGCTGCGCGTGGGCGCCGTCGCCGTGGTGGCGGACCAGGGCCTCGGGGTCAAGGGCATGACCCGGGCGATGAAGTCGGCCCGCCCCCGCTGGATCATCGGCCGCACCCCCGGTCTGACGCTGGCCCGCGCCCAGTCCTGGCCGGGCACCCGGATCTCCGTGACCGAGCCGGGCGCCGCCCAGCGCCGCCTGCTCGACGTCTCCGACTCGCTCTACGCGATGGTGGACCGCCACCGCGACCCGGCCACGGGCGACGCCGTCGACGAGTACGGCACCGTGCTGCCCGAGCCCGCCCTGGACGCGGACGCCGCGGTGCTGTTCACGTCCGGCTCCACGGGCCCGGCCAAGGGCGTCGTGTACACGCACGAGCGGCTGGGCCGCCTCGTGGCGCTGATCTCCCGCACCCTGGGCATCCGCCCGGGCGGCTCCCTGCTGGCCGGCTTCGCCCCGTTCGCGCTGCTCGGACCCGCCCTCGGCGCCGCGTCCGTCTCCCCGGACATGGATGTCACCCAGCCAGCCACCCTCACCGCGCAGAAGCTGGCCGACGCCGCGATCGCCGGGCAGTCGAGCGTGCTGTTCGCCTCCCCCGCCGCCCTGGCGAACGTGGTCGCGACCGCCGACGGCCTCGACGCGCCCCGGCGCGAGGCGCTCGACGCCGTGCGTCTCGTGCTCTCGGCCGGCGCCCCCGTGCACCCGCAGCTGATGCGTCAGGTCTCGGACCTGATGCCGAACGCCCGGGTCCACACGCCGTGGGGCATGACCGAGGGGCTGCTGCTCACGGACATCGACGGCGCCGAGGTGCAGCGCCTGCGCGCCGCCGACGACGAGGGCGTCTGCGTGGGCTCCGCGCTGCCCACGGTGTCCCTGGCCATCGCGCCGCTGCTCGAGGACGGCAGCGCCGAGGACGTCATCCTCGACCCCGCGCGGGGCCACGGCGTCCTCGGCGAGATCGTGGTCAGCGCCCCCCACCTGAAGGACCGCTACGACGCGCTCTGGCACACCGACCAGCAGAGCAAGCGCGACGGGCTGTGGCGGCGGGACGGCCGGGTATGGCACCGCACCGCCGACGTCGGCCACTTCGACGCCGAGGGCCGCGTCTGGCTCGAGGGTCGGCTCCAGCACGTGATCACCACGCCCGAGGGCCCGGTCGGTCCGGGTGGGCCCGAGAAGACCGTCGACGCGCTCGGGCCGGTGCGACGCAGCGCCGTCGTCGGCGTCGGGCCCCGGGGCACGCAGGCCGTGGTCGTCGTCGTGGAGGCGGCCGTGCCGGCCACGCGCCCGGCGCGGCGCCCGGGTCACCACCGGGACGGCCGGCCCAAGCAGGGCCTCGCCCCGACCGCGCTGGCCTCCGCCGTGCGCGCGGCCCTCGAGCCGCTGCCGGTGGCCGCGGTGCTCGTGGCCGATGAGATCCCCACGGACATCCGGCACAACTCCAAGATCGACCGCGCCCGGGTGGCCGACTGGGCGGAGGCCGTGCTCGCCGGCGGGAAGGTGGGTGCGCTGTGAGCGGCTTCGGCTACGACGTCGACCTCGACGCCGCCGGGATGCCCGACCTCGTCGAGCGCCTCGCGTCGCGCCGCGTCCTGGTGACCGGCGCCTCGGGGCTGCTGGGTGCGGGCGTCGCCCGGGTGCTCGCCGATGCCGGCAACGACGTGACCACCCTGCAGCGGCGTCCGTCGGGCGTGCCCGGTGCGCGGGACGTGCGCGGGTCCGTGACCGACCCGGCCGCCGTCGAGGAGGCCCTGACCGGCGCGGACACCGTGGTGCACGTGGCCGCGAAGGTGTCCGTGTCCGGCCCCGAGCACGAGTACGAGGCCGTGAACGTGGAGGGCACGCGCATCCTGTTGCACGCCGCACAGCGCCACGGCGTGCGACGCTTCGTCCACGTCTCCTCCCCCTCCGTGGCGCACGCCGGCGACTCCATCGTCGGCGAGGGCGCCGGAGCCGCCAGCCCCGAGCACGCGCGCGGACCCTACGCGCGCACGAAGGCGGCCGGCGAGCGACTGGCCCTGGCCGCCGACCGCGACGACTTCCGCGTCCTGGTGCTGCGCCCCCACCTGATGTGGGGGCCCGGGGACCTGCAGCTCACCGACCGGATCGTGCAGCGCGCGCGGGCCGGGCGAATGCCCGTGCTCGGCACGGGCGCTCCCCTGGTCGACACGCTGTACACGGCCAACGCCGTCGAGGCCGTGGTGGCGGCTGTGTCCGCGGCCGACGTGCACCACGGCGAGGCCCTCGTGGTCACCAACGGCGAGCCGCGACCGGTCGGCGAGCTGATCCGCCAGATCGCGCTGGCGGGCGGCGCCGCGGAGCCCGAACGCCGCGTCCCGGCGGGCCTGGCCCGGCGCGCCGGTGCCCTGATCGAGCGGGCGTGGGAGCGGGATCTGTTCGGGCTGCGGTCCCGGGGCGTGGGCTCCGACGACGGCGAGCCGCCGCTGACCGAGTTCCTCGCCGAGCAGCTCTCGACCGCCCACTGGTTCGACCAGCGTCGCACCCGTGAGGTCCTCGCGTGGACGCCGACCGTGAGCATCGACGAGGGCCTGCACCGCGTCGCGGCGTACTACCGCGACCGCTGACGCCCGCCGCGGCCGGAACGAGCGCCCGTCCCGAGCTTTCGTTCGGAAAACGGCGCGGGTCACGCCGCTTTCGTTCGGGAAACGGCGGCGGCCGCGCCGCCGTTTCCCGAACGAAAGCGGAGGGTCAGGCGTCGATGCGCTCGCGGTCCAGCTCGTCGGCGTGGGAGACGATGAAGTCCTTGCGCGGGGCCACCGCGGAACCCATGAGCAGGTCGAAGACGCGCTCGGCGGCCTCCACCTCGGCGATGTTCACGCGGCGGAGCATGCGGTGGCGCGGGTCCATGGTGGTCTCGGCCAGCTGGTCCGCGTCCATCTCGCCCAGACCCTTGTAGCGCTGGATCGGCTCGCGATACGAGCGGCCCTCCCGCTCCAGGCGGGCGAGCGTCGCGTGCAGCTCCTGCTCGGAGTACGTGTAGATGACCTCGCGTTCCTTGACGCCCCGGGTCACCGCCTCGATCCGGTGCAGCGGCGGGACGGCCGCGTACACGCGCCCGGCCTCGACCATGGGCCGCATGTAGCGGAAGAAGAGCGTCAGCAGGAGGGTGCGGATGTGGGCACCGTCCACGTCCGCGTCCGTCATCAGCACGACCTTGCCGTAGCGGGCCGCATCCAGGTCGAAGCTGCGCCCCGCACCACCCCCGACGACCTGGATCAGCGCCGCGCACTCGGCATTGGCCAGGATGTCCGAGACGGAGGCCTTCTGCACGTTCAGGATCTTGCCCCGGATCGGCAGCAGGGCCTGGAAGTCGGAGGACCGGGCCAGCTTGGCGGTGCCGAGCGCCGAGTCGCCCTCGACGATGAACAGCTCGGAGGAGGCGACGTCGTTGCTGCGGCAGTCCGCCAGCTTGGCCGGCATCGTCGAGGTCTCCAGGGCGTTCTTGCGCCGCTGGTTCTCCTTGTGGGTGCGCGCGGAGATGCGCGACTTCATCTCGGCGACGACCTTCTCCAGCAGCGTGTGCACCTGCTGCTTCTGGGCGCGGGCCGTGGAGGTGAGGCGGGCGGTCAGCTGCTTCTCCACCACTTGGGAGACGATCCGCCGCACCGCGGAGGTGCCGAGGATCTCCTTGGTCTGCCCCTCGAACTGCGGCTCGGCGAGCCGCACCGTCAGGACGGCGGTCATGCCGGCCAGCACGTCGTCCTTCTCCACCTTGTCCGACCCGGCCTTGAGCCGGCGCGCGTTGGCCTCCACCTGGGCCCGGAACACCTTCAGCAGTGCCGCCTCGAACCCGGACTGATGGGTGCCGCCCTTGGGCGTGGCGATGATGTTCACGAAGGACCGGAACACGGTGTCGTAGCCGACGTCCCAGCGCAGGGCGACGTCCACCTCGCACGTGCGCTGCACATCCTGCATGGAGGTGCGCCCGTCCTCGCCGAGCACCGGGACCCGCTCCTTGAAGGTGCCGGAGCCCTGGATCCGCCACACGTCCGTCACCGGGGTGGCGGGCGTGAGGTGCTCCACGAACTCGGAGATGCCGCCGTCGTACTGGAAGACCTCCTCGACCGGGCCGTCGGCGCCGGGCGTGCCGGGTCGGCGGCGCAGGTCCTTGACTGTGATCCGCAGGCCCGGGATCAGGTAGGCGGTCTGGCGCGCCCGCGCCTGGAGCTCCTCGGCGGAGAACGTCGCGTCCTTCACGAAGATCTGCTCGTCCGCCCAGTAGCGCACGCGCGTGCCGGTCTGCCCGCGCTTGGCCTTCCCGACGACGTCCAGCGGCGAGGCGTCCGTGGACGGCTCGAACGGGGCGTCTGGCGACGGGCGCGACCCGTCCTGGAAGCGGCCCGGCTCGCCGCGCCGGAACGACATCTGGTGGACCTTGCCGCCGCGCAGCACCTGCACGTCCAGGCGCGAGGACAGGGCATTGACCACCGACGCGCCCACGCCGTGCAGGCCACCCGAGGCGGCGTAGGAACCGCCGCCGAACTTGCCGCCGGCGTGGAGCTTGGTGAACACCACCTCGACACCGGACAGGCCGGTGCGCGGCTCCACGTCCACGGGGATGCCGCGCCCGTTGTCCTCGACCTCGACGGAGCCGTCCGGATGCAGGGTGATCTCGATCGACTGCCCGAAGCCGGCCAGAGCCTCGTCCACCGAGTTGTCGATGATCTCCCAGAGGCAGTGCATGAGGCCGCGGGAATCGGTGGAGCCGATGTACATGCCCGGCCGCTTGCGGACGGCCTCGAGCCCCTCCAGCACGGAGAGGTGGCGGGCGTTGTACTCGGTGTTCGCGGGCACGGGGCGGGCCTTTCGGTGGACGACGGCGGCCGGTCCAGCCTACTCCGCGGGCCGGACACGCCAGGGTTCGGGCCGGACGTCCCTGGGCAGCCCGGCCCGGCTGCTTGCGTACGCGGGTGGCGAAACGCGGGTGCGGGGCGGGCGCGCGGGGAAGTTCCCTGCCATCCTTGCTGTTCCATGGGACAAGAGGAGGACCGACCCGCCCCACCGGCGTCGTCGCCCTCCAGCCCCGAGAGACCCGAGGAGGACACCATGTCCATCACCGCCGTGGCCGAGCCGGCCGCCCTCACCCGTTCCGACCGCTGCGACCGCTGCGGCGCGCAGGCCTACGTCCGCGCCGTGCTGCACTCGGGCGGTGCCCTCCAGTTCTGCGCCCACCACGCCCGCGCCGTCGAGGACGCGCTGCGTCCCCAGGCCGCGCTGTGGCAGGACGAGACGGACCGCCTCACCGCCGGCGCCTGACGCGCCCGGCATGACGAAGGGCCGGACCCCCGCGGGGGTCCGGCCCTTCGTCATGCCGCTGCGACTCAGTCCAGGTAGTCCCGGAGCACCTGCGAGCGGGAGGGGTGACGCAGCTTGGACATGGTCTTCGACTCGATCTGGCGGATGCGCTCTCGTGTCACTCCGTAGACCTTGCCGATCTCGTCCAGCGTCTTGGGCTGGCCGTCGGTCAGGCCAAAGCGCATGGCGACGACACCGGCCTCGCGCTCGGAGAGCGTGTCCAGCACCGAGTGCAGCTGCTCCTGGAGCAGCGTGAAGGAGACGGCGTCCGCGGGCACGACGGCCTCGGAGTCCTCGATCAGGTCGCCGAACTCGGAGTCGCCGTCCTCGCCGAGCGGGGTGTGCAGGGAGATGGGCTCGCGGCCGTACTTCTGCACCTCGACGACCTTCTCCGGGGTCATGTCCAGCTCCTTGGCCAGCTCCTCCGGGGTGGGCTCGCGGCCGAGGTCCTGGAGCATCTGCCGCTGCACGCGGGCCAGCTTGTTGATGACCTCCACCATGTGCACCGGGATGCGGATGGTGCGGGCCTGGTCCGCCATGGCGCGGGTGATGGCCTGACGGATCCACCACGTGGCATACGTGGAGAACTTGAAGCCCTTGGTGTAGTCGAACTTCTCGACGGCGCGGATCAGGCCGAGGTTGCCCTCCTGGATGAGGTCCAGGAACAGCATGCCGCGACCGGTGTAGCGCTTGGCCAGGGAGACCACCAGACGCAGGTTGGCCTCGAGCAGGTGGTTCTTGGCCTTGCGCCCGTCCGCGATGATCAGCTGGATGTCCCGGCGCTCGCGGTAGTCGTCGGAGGCCTCGTGCTGCACGACGTGCTCGGCGTAGAGGCCGGCCTCGATGCGCATGGCCAGGTCCACCTCCTGCTCGGCGTTGAGCAGGGCGACCTTGCCGATCTGCTTCAGGTAGTCCTTCACCGGGTCCGCCGTGGCGCCCGCCACGACCACCTGCTGCACCGGGGCGTCGTCCTCGGAGTCGTCCATGACGAACGCGCCCTTGGACTGGGCCACCTTCTGGCCTGTGGCGGCCGTCGTGCCGGTCACGGCCTCCGCGTCCATCGCCGGACGCTCCGGAGCGTCCGAGCCGTCCGCGTCCTCATCATCAGAGTCTTCGGTGGCGGTCTCGTCCGCCACCACGTCCTCCTCGACGGCGTCCGCGGCCTCGGTGCGCTCGCGCGCCTGGACGAGCTCCTCGTCGTCCTCGGCCTGCTCGGCGGAGGCGGCGGACGCGGTGGCCTTCTTGCCCCCGGTCGTGGCGGTCTTCTTCGCGGCGGTGGTCTTGGCCGTGGCGGTGGTCTTGGCCGCGGTGGGCTTCCGGGTCGCCTTCTTCTTGGCCGTCGGCGTGGCAGCGGTCTTGGTCGCCGCCGACTTCGTCGCGGTCGTCCGCGTCGTGGCGCCCTTGGTCGTGGCGCTCTTCGTGGCTGCCGACTTCTTGGCTGCCGTGGAGCGGGTGCGCGTGGTCGTGGCCTCGGAGGCAGTGGTCTCCTTGCCGTCCTGCACACCGCTGGTCGTCGAAGTGGTCACTCGAGGCCTTTCCGTCTCGTCCGCGGCCACCCGCGGATCCTTGCAGTCCATAGACACGTGACCCTGTCAAGTCGCGGCCTCGGACGACCGACGTCGTCCGGGCCCGCCGACTGCAGGGTCCGTGAGTGCCAACGACGGCTGAGACCGATCTATTCCGCACCCGGGAAACGGGCTGCGGTCGGCCGTGCCGTCGTGAAGCCGCATCATTCTCTCATGGGCGGCCACCGTCGGGCCGCCACGCGGTGGCCGGGTCGGTCGCCCAGCCTGCGACGCACCCCGCGGCCACGATGCGTCGCAGGACGGAGACGAACGGGTCGCCGGGACTCAGCGCCGCCGCCGCGGTCAGGTGGGCGTCCGCGTCGGAGCCGTGGCCGCGGGCCCAGCCGACCCACCCGGCCAGCGCCAGGGCCTGCGCCGCCACAGCCGGCGTCGCGACGGGCACGAGCGCGCGCAGCCCCGCCCGCAGGGCGTCCAGCCGATCCCAGGCCGGCGCCCGGCCCGAGGCCGCGGTGAGGATCCGTTCCTCGTCCCCCGGATCCCCCGTGGCCGCGCCGGACGGCGCGGCGGCATGGAGCAGCAGGCCGTCGCGCCAGGCCGGACGCGTCAGCGGCGAGCCCAGCACGGCCGGTGCGGGCGCGCCGCGGTCACGAGCCGCGCCGGTCAGCACCGACTCCCACTGCGCCAGCCACGCGCGGCGTGCCGCGGGCGCGTCCTGCTCGGGAGGCCGCCACCGCGCGTCGTCGGCCCGGGCCGCCGCGGGACCGCGGCGCGGGACCGGGTCGGGCACTGCTGCACGGTCCCAGACCGAACCGCGGGTCATCAGGTGCAGGGACAGCGGCGCGGCTCGGGGGTCGAGCGGGCCCTCCTCGGCGACGCCGCTCCCCCACCAGGGGCGCGCCCGTCCCCGCGCGCACGTCCAGGCCGCGGTCAGGGGGCGACCCGCGGACGCCAGGGCGTCGTCGAGCGCCGCGGCCCAGCCGGGACGGGCGAGCGTGGCCCGGGCGCCGTCCGGCAGCGCGAGGCAGAGCGTCGCGTCCGCGGCTGCGTCCCGCCGGCACACCTCGGCCACGGCGCAGGCCCAGGCGCCGACGTCGACCTCCTCGGGAGGCAGGTCGACCCGCACCACGGCGCGCAGGCGCCCGTCGCGCAGGGTGAGGAGGACCAGGCTGCCCTCGGGCAACCGCCCGAGGGCGTGGCCGACGTAGGCGAGCAGGTCCTCCGGGCCGCGGGCCGGCAGGACGGGGACGTCGAGTGAGGTGGGGGCTTCCATGCCGCCACCCTGGCCGACCGGGCGCCCGCGGTGGGATCAGTCCCCGTCGCCGGTGGACGGACGGCCGGGTCCGTCCTCCTGTGCAGGAGCGGACCCGCCGCCGGCGTCCCGCGCGGCGAGGTACGCCTCGACGGCGGAGGCGAGTTCGTCGCCGTCGGGCAGGCCCTGCTCGGTCTCGAGCAACGACCGCTCCTGGTCCTCGGCGTTCTGGTCGTAGTTGCGCTCCAGGCCGGCGATCATCTGCTGGATCTCCCCGGACCCGGAGACCTGGCGCTCCAGCTCGGCCTCGATGTCCCGCGAGGCGTCTCGCAGGTCGTCCGAGGGCAGCATGAGCCCCATGGCGGCCCCCGCGTACTCGAGCGCGGCCACGGCCGCCTGGGGGAAGGACGCCTCGGCCACGTAGTGCGGCACATGGACGGTGTAGCCCGCCGTCGGCAGGTCCGCCTCCTCGGCGCGCAGCTCGAGCATCTGCAGCAGCCCCGCGACGATGTCCGCCTCCGGGCTCCAGGTGGACAGCCCCTCGACGGCGTCGGCGCGGGACCCGTGGGTCGTGACCCCGAGCCGCCGCGTGTGCGGCACGGGCAGCGGGGCCGCGTCGAGGAAGGTGAGCGAGTCCACCTCCCACTCCTGCGCGAGGCCGAGCACGGCCTCCGTCACCGCCTGCCACCGGAAGTCCGGCTCGGGGCCGGACAGCAGCAGGAAGGGGTGGCCGAGCAGGTCCTCGACCAGCTGCACCTCGAGCGCGGGCAGGCGCAGATCACGGTAGCGGTCCCGGTCGAACCGGAGCCGGGGACGCCGGGCGCGGTAGTCGAACATCGAGTCGACGTCGAAGGAGACGACGGTCCGATGGGTCAGGTGCTCGTGCAGCGCGGCCCGCACCTGCCGAGCGACCCGGCCCGCGTCCATGTGCCCGGTCAGGGCCACGAGCATGCCCAGGCCGGGGGGCACGGGCGCCCCCTCATGACGGGTGTACAGCGGCGCGGCGTCCTGCACGTCTCGTTCCCCTTCCGGTGGTCCGTCTGCGGGAGAGCCGTCCCCGCCGCCCGGATGGCGGCGGACGCGGATCCCTCCCTGTCCTCTGGCGTCAGTCAACCACGGCACGGCACCCTCCTATTCCGCGCCCGCGCGCCCTGGACGGGCGCGCGAGCCCTCTGGCTAGGATGACGCGGGACGGCCCGGCCCACCCCGCCGGGCGCATCCCCCACCCCCGGAAGAGAGGCCCGTCCGTGATCACCCTGGACCGCCCGACCCTGACCGCCCGCGCCCTGGAGGACTTGACCGCCTCCGCCCTCGTGGTGGGGGTGGGCACCGGCCCGGACGGCCCCGTGCTCCTGACGGACGCGCTGCCGGCCGAGGCGGCCACCGCCCTCGAGGCCTCGTTCGAGCTGCTGGGCGTGCGGGGCGCCGAGGACGAGGTCCATCGCCTGCCGGGCCTGGGCGGCGTGCCGGTGCCGCTGCTGGTCCTGGCCGGCGTCGGCGGTCTGGACGACGACGGCGAGGCCGCGGACGAGTCCCTGCGCCGCGCCGCCGGGGCTGCCGTGCGCTCCCTGGCCGGCACCGACGCCGTGGCCCTGGCCCTGCCGGCCGACACCCCGGCCCGACTGGCCGCCGTCGCCGAGGGCGCCGTCCTGGGCGCGTACGCCTTCACCGCCCAGAAGTCCGAGCGCGCCCGCGCCGAGACGGACACGTCCCGTCCCGTCCGCGAGGTCGAGGTCGTCACCCCGCTCGCCGCCGCGGACGCCGACCCCGTGCTGCGCCGGGCCGCCGTCGTGGGCGACGCGGTCTGCGCCGTGCGCGACCTGGTGAACACGGCCCCCTCGCACCTCTACCCGGCCACGTTCGCGGACGCCGTCGCGGAGGACCTCGCGGACTCGTCCGTGAGCGTGGACGTGTGGGACGAGGACCGCCTGCGCGCCGAGGGCTTCGGCGGCATCCTCGCGATCGGCCAGGGCTCCTCCCGCCCGCCGCGGCTCGTGCGCATCGAGCACGCGCCGGCCGACGCCGCCGCGCACATCGCGCTGGTGGGCAAGGGCATCACCTTCGACACGGGCGGCATCTCGCTGAAGCCCGCCGCCTCGATGATGACGATGAAGTCGGACATGGCCGGCGCCGCCACCGTCTTCGCCGTCGTGCGCGCCGCCGCGGCCCTGGACGTCCCTGTGAAGGTGACCGGCTGGCTGGCGCTGGCCGAGAACATGCCCTCGGGCACCGCCATCCGCCCGTCCGACGTCATCACGATGTACGGCGGCAAGACCGTGGAGGTCATGAACACGGACGCCGAGGGCCGCGTCGTCATGGCCGACGCCCTCGTGGCGGCCACCGACGAGCGACCCGACGCGGTGCTCGACGTGGCCACCCTCACCGGTGCCCAGCTGGTCGCCCTCGGCGTGCGCCACACGGGCGTCATGGGTGACGACGCGCTGCGCGACGAGGTCGTCGCCGCGGCCGACGCGGCCGGGGAGCTCGCGTGGGGCATGCCCCTGCCGGAGCAGCTGCGCGCCTCGCTCACTTCGCGCGTTGCGGACATCTCCAACATGGGCGACCGCTTCGGCGGCATGATGACCGCCGCCACCTTCCTGCGCGAATTCGTCGACGCCGGACGGTCGGAGGGCGACGCCGCCGCACGGACCCCCTGGGCCCACCTCGACATCGCCGGCCCCTCCTTCAACGAGTCGGCCGCGTACGGCTACACCCCGCAGGACGCCACCGGCGTGATGGTGCGGACCCTGGTGGGTCTCATCGAGGGGCGTGCCCGGTAAGGTTGGTCCCGATGTCCACCGCGTCCCCGGCCGCGCGGCCCGCCGCCGACGGCCGGGGGTGGCGGTGACGCACCACCACCACGATCCACCGACCCCAGCACCAAGGAGCAACACCGTGGCCGACAAGGCAACCGCTCAGGAATTCGACGTCCTCGTCCTCGGCGGTGGCTCCGCCGGGTACGCCGCAGCCCTGCGTTCCGTGCAGTACGGCAAGTCCGTCGCCCTCGTGGAGAAGTCCAAGGTCGGCGGCACCTGCCTGCACTGGGGCTGCATCCCCACGAAGGCCTACCTGCACGCCGCCGAGGTGGCCGATGAGACCCGCAACGCCGCCAAGTTCGGCGTCAACGCGACCCTCGAGTCCGTGGACATGGCGAAGGTGCGCGACTACAAGGACGGCATCGTCGCCGGCAAGCACAAGGGCCTGGCCGGCCTGCTGAAGATGCGCAAGGTCCAGGTCATCGAGGGCGAGGGCAAGCTCGTCTCGAAGAACGAGGTCGAGGTCGACGGCACCCGTTACACGGCGGAGAACATCGTGCTGGCCTCCGGCTCCGTGGCCAAGACCATGGGCCTGCCCATCTCCAAGAAGATCATGACCTCCACGGAGGCCCTCGAGCTGGACTACACCCCGAAGTCGGCCATCGTGCTCGGCGGCGGTGTCATCGGCTCCGAGTTCGCGTCCCTGTGGAACTCCTTCGGCGTCGACGTCACCATCATCGAGGGCCTGAAGACCCTGGTCCCCAACGAGGACCCGGCGATCATCAAGGTCCTCGAGCGCGAGTTCAAGAAGAAGGGCATCAAGACCAACCTGGGCACGTTCTTCGACAAGGTCGAGGAGACCGACTCGGGCGTCAAGGTGACCCTCGCGGACGGCAAGGAGTTCGAGGCCGAGGTCTGCCTCGTCGCCGTCGGCCGCGGCCCGAACACCGAGGGCCTCGGCTACGAGGAGCAGGGCGTCAAGATGGACCGCGGCTTCGTCCTCACCGACGAGCGTCTGCACACCGGCGTCGGCAACATCTACGCCGTGGGCGACATCGTTCCCGGTCTGCAGCTGGCGCACCGCGGCTTCCAGCAGGGCATCTTCGTGGCCGAGGAGATCGCCGGCAACAAGCCGATGGTCGTCGAGGACATCAACATCCCGAAGGTCACCTTCACCGAGCCGGAGATCATGTCCGTGGGCTACACCCAGCCCAAGGCGGAGGAGGAGTTCGGCAAGGACAACGTCGAGGTCGCCGAGTACAACCTGGCCGGCAACGGCAAGTCCTCGATCCTCGGCACCGGCGGCATCATCAAGATGATCCGCCAGAAGAACGGCCCGATCGTGGGCGTGCACGGCATCGGCAAGCGCATCGGCGAGCAGATCGGCGAGGCGCAGCTCATCGTGAACTGGGAGGCCTACCCCGAGGACGTCGCCCAGTTCGTGCACGCGCACCCCACGCAGAACGAGGCCCTGGGCGAGGCCGCCATGGCCCTGTTCGGCCACCCGCTGCACAGCTGACCCACCGCACTGACCATCCCGGGCCCGTGCGTCGGGCCCACCTCGCAACCCCGGGGGGGGGGCCCCCCGCCGCCCCCCCCCTCATGAGGAGCATCGGAACCATGTCTGAAACCGTGAACCTGCCCGCCCTGGGCGAATCCGTCACCGAGGGCACCGTGACCCGCTGGCTCAAGGCCGTCGGCGACGAGGTCGCCGTCGACGAGCCCCTGGTGGAGGTCTCCACCGACAAGGTCGACACCGAGATCCCGTCCCCCGTGGCCGGCGTGCTCGAGGAGATCCTGGTCGAGGAGGACGACACGGTCGAGGTCGGCGCCCCGCTGGCCACGATCGGCGACGGCTCCGGCGGCGGCTCCGCCGACGCGTCGGAGGACGACGCCGCGGCCGAGGAGCCCGCCGTCGAGGAGGCGCAGCAGGACGACGCCCAGCAGGAGCCCGCAGGCGAGCCGGCTCCGGAGGAGCGCGCCTCCACCGACCAGGGCTCGGACGGGGCCCCGTCGGCCGGCGGCGAGGCCTCCGAGGTCACCCTGCCCGCGCTGGGCGAGTCCGTGACCGAGGGCACCGTGACCCGCTGGCTGAAGTCCGTCGGCGACGAGGTCGAGGTCGACGAGCCGCTGCTCGAGGTCTCCACCGACAAGGTCGACACCGAGATCCCCTCCCCCGTGGCGGGCACCCTCCTGGAGATCCGTGCGGAGGAGGACGACACCGTCGAGGTGGGCGCCGTCCTCGCGCTCGTCGGCTCCGGCTCCGCCGGCGGCGGCTCCGCCCCGTCGGAGGGCTCCTCCGGTCAGGACGAGGCGTCCGCCGAGGAGATCGAGGACAAGGCGACCGAGGCCGAGGCCCCCGAGGAGACCGAGGAGGCCGCCGAGGCCGCCGGCGCCGAGAAGTCGGAGAAGACGCCCGAGGCGTCCCCGTCCGAGGAGGCCTCCCGGCGCGAGTCCGCTGAGCGCGACTCCGCGCAGGCCGAGTCCGCCGAGGCGCCCTCCGCCACCGAGCCCGGCCAGGGCTACGTGACCCCGCTGGTGCGCCGCCTGGCCCACCAGAACAACGTGGACCTGTCCACGGTCCGCGGCACGGGCGTCGGCGGCCGCATCCGCAAGCAGGACGTGCTCGCCGCCGCGCTGGCCTCGCAGGCCGCCGCGGGCGGGTCCGAGGCTCCGGCCGAGCAGGCCTCCGAGGCTGCCGCCCCGTCGTCGGCCCCGGCCGCTGCGTCCGCCCCGGCCGCGAGCTCCTCCGTGGACCCCTCGGTCCGCGGCGAGGTGGAGAAGGCGCCGCGCATCCGCCAGGTCATCGCCCAGCGCATGCGCGAGTCCCTCGACCTGTCCACCCAGCTCACCCAGGTGCACGAGGTGGACGTCACCCGCATCGTGCAGCTGCGCAAGAAGGCCAAGGCCTCCTTCCAGCAGCAGGCCGGCGTGAACCTGACGTACCTGCCGTTCATCACCAAGGCGGTCGCCGAGGCCCTCAAGCAGCACCCCAAGCTGAACGCGTCGTTCTCCGAGGACAACAAGGAGATCACCTACCACGCGTCCGAGGACATCGCGATCGCCGTGGACACGGAGAAGGGGCTGCTGGTGCCCGTCATCAAGGACGCCGGCTCCCTGAACCTGACGGGCCTCGCCCAGAAGATCGCCGACGTGGCCGAGCGCACCCGCACGAACAAGATCTCGCCGGACGAGCTCTCGGGCGGCACGTTCTCGATCACGAACATCGGCTCCGTGGGCGCGCTGTTCGACACGCCGATCATCAACCAGCCGCAGGTCGCGATCCTGGGCACCGGTGCGATCGTGAAGCGCCCCATGGTGGTGACCGACGCGGACGGCAACGACTCGATCGCCATCCGCCACATGATGTACCTGTCCCTGACCTACGACCACCGCCTGGTGGACGGGGCCGACGCGGGCCGCTTCCTGACGACGCTGCGTCAGCGTCTCGAGGGCGGCGAGTTCGCCAACGAGCTGGGTCTCTGACGGAAAGGGAGAAGGACTGTGGATATCCTGCACAGCATCCTGGTGGCCGTGCACATCGTGTCCGCCGCAGCGATCGTGGGCGGTTGGTTCGCGCACTTCCGCAACCCGACCGTCACCACCTCGCAGTGGTGGGGCTCCGTGGGCATGATCGTCTCCGGCGTGGTGCTTTTCGGCCTCGCCATGAGCGGGGAGCCGAACCACATGAAGCTGGGCGTCAAGTTCCTGATCGGCGTCATCGTCTTCGTGGCCGCCCTGATCGGCCGCCGCAAGTCCAACCGCGGGGAGGTCGTGCCCACGGGCCTGGCCCACGCGGTGGGCGGTCTGGGCCTGGTGAACATCCTGGTCGCCGTCCTCTGGCAGTGATCAGCCCAGGCGGCTGACGCCGCACCACGCCGCGGGCCCCGGGGAGCTTCTCCCCGGGGCCCGCGGCGTCCCCCCGTCTGGACCGCCGGCCTCCGGCGCTGGATCCGGGCCCGGGGTCAGCGCGGATCGACGGTCTCGACCCGCCACGTCCGACCCGCCGCGCCGCCGTCCCGCCCCTCGGGGCCCTCTCCGTGGCCGCTGCGCAGGACCAGCACGACCTCCTCGGCCGTCGCCTCCCGATGCGCCGCCACGCGTCCCGCGCGGTCCAGCACGGTGTGGGCCGACGTCCGGAGCACGGCGTCGACACGCAGCGCGTCGTCCCCGGCCCGCCGGGCGGGTCCGGCCTGCTCCACCGTCACCTCGAGGCCGGAGAAGGCGAACCCCTCGTCCGTCAGCCGGCGCAGCAGATCCCGGTCGTTCTCCCACGCCGGTCCCCCGGGCACGGCGTAGGCGTCCAGTCGCGCAGGCTCCGGGTCGATGAGCGCGGCAGTCCGGGCGTGGCCGACCGCGGCCAGCGCCTCGCCCACGTCGACGGCGTCCTCCCCGGCGGCGTCCTCCCCGGGGGCACCCGCGTCCGGCACCCTCGCCGGCGTCCCGCTCTCCGGCGTCCCGTCCGCCGGGCGCGCCGCGTCCACCGAGGTGCCGGCCGGCACCGCGCCCGCCGGCTCCGGCGCCCCCTCCGTCGCGTCGCCCAGGGACGCCGGCCACCACAGCCCGGCGGTGCCGCCGCCGACGGCCAGCGCGGTGGCCAGCCCGGCGGCCACGAGGACGCCCCGGCGTGGCGCCGCCCCCCGTCGGCGCGCGG
>NZ_JXSP01000109.1:0-20425 GCF_000946635.1 Micrococcus sp. MS-ASIII-49 | reverse complement strand
GGCCCCCCGTCGGCGCGCGAGCGCGCGCCGTCTCGGAGCCGTGCGTCGTCCCCGGCGTCGCCGCGTGGGCCCGGAGCCCGGCAGCACCGTGGGCAGCAGGTGCGCCACCTCGGCGGGGGCGGCCTCTCCCAGCGGGACCGGCTCGGGCCGGGCCGTCGCGTATACGGCTGCGGCGGCCTCCTCCGCGCTCGGCCGCGCCGCCGGGTCCGGGGAGAGCGCCGCATCGAGCAGCAGCGCGAGCTCGGGGGACGCTTCGGGGACCAGGACGGGCAGCGGCGCCCGATGCCCGGCGGCGCCCGGCGCCCGACCGGTGAGCGCGTACCAGCCCAGGGCGGCCCACGCATGGACGTCACTCGGCGCCCCCACCGCCGGAGACGCCCCCGGTTCCGCCCCGGCCCCCTCCACCGCGGCGAGCGCCTCGGGGGCCGCGAAGCCCGGCGTCGCCCCGGCCCCCGACGCCCCGCCGACCACCCGGGCGACGCCGAGGTCGGCGAGGGCCGGGCTGCCGTCGACGCCGAACAGGACGTTCGCCGGGGACACGTCGCCGTGCACCACCCCCTCGCGGTGCAGGCACGCGAGAGCCTGGGCGATCGGGACGAGCACGGTGACGGCCTGCCCCGGGCTCAGGGGTCCGACCCGCTGCACCATGTCCTGCAGCGTGCCGGCCGCGCGGTGCTCGGTGAGGACCCCGAGGCCCCGGTCCGTCTCCACCACGCCGAGCACGCGCAGCAGATGGGGATGCGCGACCCGTCCGGCCTGCGCCTCCGCCGCCAGCGCATCCGGCGCCGCGCCGGCACGGGGCACCTTCAGGGCGGCCCGGACGCCCCGACCGTCCTCGACGAGCCAGACCTCCGCCTGGGCGCCCGCGCCGAGCAGCCGGACGGGTTCCCAGCCCGGGGCGCGCGGCGCAGCCGTGCCCGGCTCCGACGACCTCTCCGGTTCGGTCTCCGGCCCGCCGCCGACGCGTCCGGCCGCGCCGCCGTCCGCCTCGTCCCAGTCCCGCATCGGTCTCCCCTCTCCGCCGCGCCGTCCGTTCCAGCCCAGGGTGCCGCATGTCCCCGAGCGTCACGGCGGTTGTCCACAGGTCCGGGCCCGAGGACTACAGTGGACGTCATGCCCGAGACACCCCTGCCGCCCCTGCGCGTGCTCGGCCTGGCGCCCGACCTGGTGGACTACCACGCCGCCTGGGACGCCCAGCGCGCCCTGCACGCGGACGTCGTCGCCGGCCGCTCCGACGGCGAATTCCTCCTCCTGGAGCACGAAGCCGTCTACACGGCCGGTCGTCGCACCGAGGACGCCGAGCGCCCCACGGACGGCGCCCCCGTCGTGGACGTGGACCGCGGCGGCAAGATCACATGGCACGGGCCGGGCCAGCTGGTCGGCTACCCCGTGGTCCGGCTGCGCGACCGTGCCCACGTCAAGGACTACGTCTGGTTCCTCGAGGAGCTGCTGATCCGCACCGCCGCCGAGTTCGGCGTCACGGCCGTCCGCGTGGACGGGCGGGCAGGCATCTGGGTCCTCGCGGACCGGGACGACGACGGCACGGCCCGCCCGGACCGCAAGGTCGGCGCCATCGGCCTGTCCATCCACGACGGCGTCTCCATGCACGGCTTCGCGCTGAACTGCTCCAACTCCCTGGCCCCCTACGAGGGGATCATCGCGTGCGGCATCACGGACGCCGCCACCACCACCCTGTCGGTCGAGACGGGCCGGACCATCACGCCGGCCGACGTCGTCCCGGTGCTCACCCGTCATCTGGACGAGCTCGGGCCGGCGTACATCGCCGTCACCCCCACGGAAGGAATCCCCGCATGAGCCTCGCCCCCGAAGGCCGCCGCCTGCTGCGCGTGGAGGCGCGCAACGCCGAGGTGCCCGTCGAGCGCAAGCCCGAGTGGATCAAGGCCAAGGTCCACATGGGCCCCGAGTACATCGGCCTGAAGAACAAGGTCAAGTCCGCCGGCCTGCACACCGTGTGCGAGGAGGCCGGCTGCCCCAACATCTTCGAGTGCTGGGAGGACCGCGAGGCCACGTTCCTCATCGGCGGCGACATCTGCACCCGCCGGTGCGACTTCTGCGACATCACCTCCGGCAAGCCGCGTCCCCTGGACATGGAGGAGCCGCAGAAGGTCGCCGAGAACATCCGCGAGATGGACCTGCGGTACGCCACCGTCACGGGCGTGGCCCGTGACGACCAGAAGGACGGCGCGGCGTGGCTCTACGCGGAGACCATCCGCCGCATCCACGCGCTCAACCCGGGGACCGGCGTCGAGATCCTGCCGCCGGACTTCGGCGCGGTGCCGGAGCTCGTCCAGCAGGTGTTCGACGCGCGGCCCGAGGTGTTCGCGCACAACCTGGAGACGGTGCCGCGCATCTTCAAGCGCATCCGCCCGGCCTTCACATACGAGAAGTCCCTCAAGGTGCTCACGATGGCCAAGGCCGACGGGCTCGTCACCAAGTCCAACCTCATCCTGGGCATGGGCGAGGAGGACCACGAGATCGACCAGGCCCTGGTGGACCTGCACGAGGCCGGCTGCGACATCATCACCATCACGCAGTACGTGCGGCCCTCGAAGCTGCACCACCCCATCGACCGCTGGGTGAAGCCGCAGGAGTTCGTCCAGTGGTCCCAGCGCGCCGAGGAGATCGGCTTCCAGGGCGTCATGGCGGGCCCGCTGGTGCGCTCGTCGTACCGCGCGGGCAAGCTCTACGCGCAGGCCATGCAGCGCCTCGGCCGGACCCTGCCGGAGAACCTGGCGCACCTGGCCGGGGAGAAGACCGCCCGCCAGGAGGCCTCCGCCGTCGTCGCCCAGATGTCCTGAGCCGCCCGACTAGACTGGATCCCGTCATGACGAAGAACAGCCAGCCCCCCGCATCCTCCTCCGGCTCCACCTCCGCCACGGTCAAGGAGGTCAAGGCCATGCAGCGCGAGCGTCGCCGCCACGAGAAGGAGCAGACGAAGGCCCAGCGCCGGGACAAGCGCGCCGCGAAGGGCCCGGGCGTGATCTCCCAGCTCAAGCAGGCCTACGCCATGACCAAGGCGCACGACCCCAAGGTCGGTCTGTGGATGCTGCTGGCCTTCCTGGCCGCCCTCGTCGTCGGCCTCGTCATCGGCCTGCTGCTGGACAACTGGATCACGTGGCTGCTCATCGCGATCCCGTTCGGTGTGCTCGCCGCCGTCGTCATCCTGAACCGGAAGGCGCGCCGCGCCGGGTTCGCCCAGCTCGAGGGCCGCCCCGGCGCCGCCGGCGCCGCGCTCTCCACGCTGGGCCGCGGCTGGATCGTGCCCGAGCAGCCGGCCGCCGTGAATCCGAAGACCCAGGACCTCGTCTACCGCGCCGTGGGCCGGCCGGGCGTGGTGCTGGTGACGGAGGGCCCCTCCCCCCGCGTCGCCGCGCTGGTGGTCAAGGAGGAGAAGGCCATGCGCCGCTTCCTGCCCGGCGTGCCCGTCACCGTGGTGGAGTCCGGCAACGGCCAGGGCCAGGTCCCGCTGCACGAGCTGCCCGGCACGCTCAAGGGCATGAAGAAGGCCCTCACGGCGCAGGAGGTCCAGGCCGTGGACAAGCGTCTGACCGCGCTCAACACCAACCGGCTGCCCATCCCCAAGGGCGTCGACCCGAACAAGGTGCGCCCGAGCCGGCGCGCCATGCGCGGCCGCTGAGCGCCGACGCACCCGCGCGAAAGGGGGGCGCCCCGCCGAGGATTCGGCGGGGCGCCCCCCTTTCGTCGTGTCCGGCCTCGCGTCGAGTCGGATCCGGCGTCGTCCGGCGCGGGCCGGTGCGCTCACATGCGGATCTCGACGGTGCCGGCGACCTTGTCGTGCATGCCGCGGCCGTCCGGGCCGACGACGACGGCCGGCAGCACGAGGCACAGCAGCGCCGTGCGCACCACCACGCGGTGCACGGGGGCGGTCCGGCCGCCGAGGCGCACCACCTGGGTGCGGCACACGGCCTTGCCCACGGTGGTGGCCAGCAGGGTGATGCCCAGGATGTGCATGGTGGCGAAGACCATCAGGGTGGCGATCGCGTCGGAGTCGAAGAGCAGCCAGGACACGCCCAGGGCCAGGAACCAGTCGATCACGAGGGCGACGGCGCGGCGGGCCGCAGTGGCCATCGAGGTCGGGCCGTGCTCGGGCAGGCCCAGCAGGTCCCCCGGCCAGCGGCCGCCGGCCAGGCCGCCGCCCGGACCGTCCACCCAGCCGGCGAGGTCGCGCCGGGTGATCAGCGGCTCGTCGCGGCGGGTCGGTTCGGGCTCTTGCGCGGGGTCGGGTGCTCTGCGTGCCACCGGCCCAGCCTACCGGCGCGGAACCGCGAGGCTCGCCGTGGGGCGTCACCGACGCCCACGGAGGCCGCCGGGCAAGTAGGGTGATGACACCCGCCACGCCAGCGCCGCCGTGCCGGACATGCCACCATCGTCACGACCACAGGAGCGCACCATGTTCACCTCCCCCGCGGACGTCCTCGCGTACATCAAGGATGAGGGGATCGAGTTCGTCGACGTCCGCTTCACCGACCTCCCCGGCATGCAGCACCACTTCAACGTGCCCGCCTCGAGCGTCGACGAGGACTTCTTCGTCACGGGCCAGCTCTTCGACGGCTCCTCGATCCGGGGCTTCGCCGGCATCGCCGAGTCCGACATGCAGCTCATCCCGGACGTCGCGACGGCCTTCGTGGACCCCTTCCGGGTCCGCAAGACCCTCACGATGAACTTCTCCATCGTGAACCCCCGCACCGGCGAGCCCTACCTGCGCGACCCGCGCGGCGTGGCCCAGCGCGCGGAGGCCTACCTGAGCTCCTCCGGCATCGCCGACACGGCGTTCTTCGCCCCCGAGGCCGAGTTCTTCATCTTCGAGGACGTCCGCTACGAGTCCTCCCCCCGCGGCTCGTTCTACGCCGTGGACTCGGACGAGGCCTGGTGGAACGCCTCCCGCGAGGACGAGGGCGGCAACCTGAGCCACAAGACCGGCCTCAAGGGCGGCTACTTCCCCGTCTCCCCCACGGACAAGCAGGCCGACCTGCGCGACGAGATCTGCTCGGTCCTGGCCGAGGTCGGCCTCGAGGTAGAGCGCTCCCACCACGAGGTGGGCGCCGCGGGCCAGGCGGAGATCAACTACCGCTTCAACACGCTGACCCACTCGGCGGACGACCTGCAGAAGTTCAAGTACGTCGTCAAGAACGTCGCCAACATGTTCGGCAAGTCCGCGACCTTCATGCCCAAGCCCGTCTTCGGCGACAACGGCTCCGGCATGCACTGCCACCAGTCCCTGTGGAACGGCGGCGAGCCGCTGTTCTTCGACGAGAAGGGCTACGCGAACCTCTCGGACACCGCCCGCTGGTACATCGGCGGCCTGCTGAAGCACGCCTCCGCGGTCCTGGCCTTCACCAACCCCACGGTGAACTCCTACCGCCGCCTGGTGCCGGGCTTCGAGGCCCCCGTGAACATGGTTTACTCGCAGGGCAACCGCTCGGCGGGCATCCGCATCCCGATCACCGGCTCCAACCCGAAGGCCAAGCGCATCGAGTTCCGCGCCCCGGACGCCTCGGGCAACCCGTACCTCGCGTTCGCCGCGCAGCTGATGGCCGGCCTGGACGGCATCCGCAACCGCATCGAGCCGGCCGAGCCGATCGACAAGGACCTCTACGAGCTGCCGGCCGAGGAGGCCGCCGACATCCAGAAGGCACCCGCCACCCTGGACGAGGCCCTGAACGCCCTCGAGGAGGACCACGAGTTCCTCCTGGCCGGCGACGTGTTCACCGAGGAGCTGATCGAGACCTGGATCGCGTACAAGCGCGAGATGGAGATCGCCCCGCTGGCCCTGCGCCCGAACCCCTACGAGTTCGAGCTGTACTACTCGGTCTGATCCGCCCGCCGCGGCCCCGACGACGGCCGTTCGTCTCCCACGCCGGAGGCGGGCGGCCGTCGTCGTGCCCGGCCGCGGAATAGTCCGGGGCCGGTGGGCGCTGGATCTGTGGAGACCTCCGCCCGGCCGGGCGGCCCGCAGACCAGGAGCACCATGACCGAGCACACCGCCCCCACCCCCCTGCCGCTGTCCCTGCTGGACCTCGCCCTCGTCCGCGACGGCGCCCCGATGGGCGAAGCCTTCGCCGAATCCGTGGAGCAGGCCCGCGTCGCCGAGGCCGCCGGCTTCCGGCGCGTCTGGTACGCGGAGCACCACAACATGCCCTCCATCGCCTCCTCCGCCACGGCCGTACTCATCGCGCACGTGGCCGCGCACACCGACTCGATCCGCCTCGGCTCCGGCGGCGTCATGCTGCCCAACCACTCGCCGCTGGTGATCGCCGAGCAGTTCGGCACCCTGGCCGAGCTGCACCCCGGCCGCATCGACCTGGGCCTGGGTCGCGCCCCCGGCACCGACCAGCGGACGCTGCAGGCGCTGCGCCGGGATCCGTCGGCGGCCGAGCGCTTCCCGCAGGACGTGCTCGAGCTGCAGGGCTACCTCACCGGCCAGAGCCTGATCCCCGGCATCGACGCCTACCCCGGCAAGGGCACCAACGTGCCGCTGTACATCCTCGGCTCCTCGGCGTTCGGCGCCCAGCTGGCCGCGCAGCTCGGCCTGGGCTACGCGTTCGCGAGCCACTTCGCACCGCAGATGCTCGAGCATGCGGCGCGCCTGTACCGGGAGCACTTCGAGCCCTCCGAGGCCCTCGCGGAGCCGCACTTCATCGCGGCGGCCAACGTGATCGCCGCGGACACCGAGGAGGTGGCCGAGCGGGAGTGGCAGGCCGCGCAGCGGGCGCGCATCCGGATGATGCTCGGCCGGGGCCGCACCCTCACCGACGACGAGGTCGAGATGCTGCTGCACTCCCCCGCCGGTCAGCAGGTGCTCGGGATGCTCGAGTGCACGGCCGTGGGCACCGGCCCGACGACGGCGGCGTGGCTGCACGACTTCGCGGCGCGGGTCCAGGCGGACGAGCTGATCATCACGACGGCGGCCCAGGACGCCGGCGTGCGGCGACGCACCCTGGAGCTGCTCGGGGAGCACGTCGTGCGCGCCTGAGCCGGCGCTCGCGACACCGGAGCACGGCCGGCCCGCCACCCCGTCGAGGTGGCGGGCCGGCGTCGTTCAGAGCCCGTAGAACCGGGTCTCGAACACCTGACGGGCCAGGCGGGTCACCCGCAGGTAGCGCTCCTCGAGCTCCCCGCCGGCCGTGCCCACCCCGCTGAGGCGGGCCACGGCCTCGAGGTCGCGCATGTTCGTGGGCAGCACGTCCGAGACCTTGCCCGTCCACAGCAGCAGGGCGGCGCGGATCCGGGTGGCCAGCAGCCACGCCTCCTCCAGCACGGCGACCTCGGCCTCGGGCAGCAGCCCGTGCCGGGCGATCGCCCGCAGGGCCGGCAGCGTGCCGGTGACCCGCAGGTCCTCGACCTCTCCCGCGTGGCGCAGCTGCAGGGACTGCACCAGCCACTCCACGTCCGAGAGCCCGCCGCGGCCGAGCTTGACGTGCCGGGAGGGGTCCGCGCCGCGGGGCAGGCGCTCGGCCTCCACACGGGCCTTGATGCGCCGGATCTCCCGCGCGTCCGCGGTGGTCAGGTCCCCGGCGTAGCGGACCCCGTCGGCCCACCGCCGGAAGTCGGTGGCCAGGTCGTCGTCGCCGGCCAGGGGCCGGGCGCGCAGCAGCGCCTGACGCTCCCACATCTCCGCCCAGCGCCCGTAGTACTCCCGGTACGAGTCCAGGGTGCGCACGAGCGGCCCCTGGCGCCCCTCGGGGCGCAGGTCGGCGTCCACCTCGAGCGGCCGCTCGCCGGGCAGCGGCGGGGTCGCGGGGCGGTGCAGCAGGGACATCAGCGTCCGCACGACCTCCTCGGCCTGCTCGCGCGCCCGCCCCTCGTCGACGCCGGGGCGTGGCCGGTGCACGAACAGGGCGTCCAGGTCCGAGCCGTAGGTGATCTCCCGGCCGCCCTGGCGGCCCATGGCCACCACGAGCACGTCGGTGAGCGGGTCGGCGTCCCCGACGACGGCGCGCGAGGCCACGCGCAGGGCGCCGACGACGGTGATCTGGTCGATGTCCGACAGGGCCCCGGTGACGGCCTCGAGGTCCAGCAGCCCCGAGATGTCCGCCAGGGCCACGCGCAGGGTCTCGCTGCGGCGCACCTGCCGCACATGGCGCACGGCCGCGGGGGCCTCCTCCGCGGCCACGCGGCGGTCGAGCCGCGCGTCGACCTGGCGCCAGAGCTGTATGGCGCCCCGGGGGTCGAGCTCCCGGTCGTCCCCCACCCAGGCCACGGCCTCGGGCGAGTGCTCGAGCAGGTCCCCCACGAACCGGGAGCCGGACAGGACCAGGCACAGCCGCCGGGCGGCGTCCGAGGAGTCGCGGAGCATCCGCAGATACCAGGCCGTGCCGCCCAGCGACTCGGAGAGCCGGCGGAAGGCGAGCAGGCCGCCGTCGGGGTCGGCGCCCCGCGCGAACCAGCCGAGCATGGCCGGCAGCAGCTGCCGCTGGACCGCGGCCCGGCGCGAGACGCCCTGCGTGAGGGCCTCGATGTGCCGCAGGGCGCCCTGCGGGTCGCGGTAGCCCAGCGCCGCCAGGCGGTCGCGGACGGCCTCCGCGGACAGCCGCACGTCCTCGGCGGACAGGGCGGCCGTCGTCGACAGCAGCGGCCGGTAGAACACGGTCTCGTGGAGACCGCGCACGGCGCGGCGCACGCGCGTGAACTCGGCCTGGAGGTCCTCGCCGGTGGCGGGGCCCCGGTCGGCGGCGCCGCGCATCGACCGGGCGACGACGCGGCGGGCCTCTTCCTTGACCGGCATCAGGTGGGTGCGCCGCAGGTGCACGAGCTGGATGCGGTGCTCGAGGGTGCGCAGCCACCGGTAGTGCTCGTCGAACGCCCGCGCGTCTCGCGTGGTGACGTAGGAGGCGGCGTGCAGCGCCCGCACCGCGTCGAGCGTGCCGCGCACCCGCAGCGACTCGTCCGCACGGCCGTGCACGAGCTGGAGCAGCTGGGCCGTGAACTCGACGTCGCGCAGGCCGCCGGGCCCGAGCTTGATCTCCCGCTCGCGCTCCGCGGGGGCGAGGGTGTCCAGGACCCGGGCGCGCATGGCCCGGACGGACTCGACGAACCCGTCGCGCGCGGAGGACTCCCACACCCGGGGCCAGATTTCCGCGATGTAGCGCTCGCCGAGCTGTGGCGAGCCCGCGATGGGGCGGGCCTTGAGCAGGGCCTGGAACTCCCAGCCGTGGGCCCAGCGGCGGTAGTACTCGGCGTGGGACTCCACGGTGCGGCTCAGGGCGCCGTCCTTGCCCTCGGGACGCAGGTTGGCGTCGACTTCCCACAGTCCCGGCTCGGGGGCCGCGCCCTGGATCACGCGGCCGATGCCCGCGGCCAGCTCGGCCGCGAGCGCGGCGGCGCGCGGCCCGTCCGGGACCTCGGCGTCGGGGTCCGCGCCGTCCGCGGCCTCGCGGACGGCGTGGGCGAACACGACGTCCACGTCTGAGACGTAGTTGAGTTCGCCGGCGCCGCACTTGCCCATGCCGATCACGGCGAGGTCCACGCGGTCCACCACGGGGCCCTCCCGCTCGGTGAGGACGGCCCGTGAGACGGCGAGCGCCGCGTCCACGGCGGCGCCGGCCAGGTCCGCGAGCCAGCGGCCCACCGAGGGCATGGCCGCCGTGGGCTCGGCGGAGTCGAGGTCGCGCAGGGCGATCGCGGCCAGCTGGCGGCGGTAGGCGCGGCGCAAGGCGACGGCGGCGTCCTTGCCGGTGACGGCCGCGAGGGGGCGGTCGGCGTCCGGGTCGGCGTCCACCGAGTCCAGGAGCAGGCGGCGCAGGGCGGCGGACGCATCACCCCAGGGCTCGCCGGCGGTCGGGTCGGGCTGGGCGAGGGCGGGCGCGGTGGCGGCGGCCGCGTCCGGGTCGAGGACGAGGTCCAGTTGCTCGGGACGGCGGATGAGGAACTCGCCGAGGGCCTCGGAGGCGCCGAGCAGCCGCAGCAGGCGGGCCGTCGTCTCGGGGTCCCGGAGGGCGTGGTGGACGCGGGGCTCGCGCTCGGCCAGGCGCACCCACAGCAGCAGGGCCCGGTCGGGATCGGCGGCGTGGCCGAGGAGCTCGACAAGGGGACGCACGTCCACGCCCTCGAACTCGGGCGAGGTGAGCAGCGTCTGCACGCGGCCGGCGTCGGCGACGCCGGCGTGCGCGAGGGTGCGGCGGTCCGGGGCGTCGGCGGTCGCCGCGTCGGGCAGGGCGGACACGGCCGGCGCCTCAGAGGCCGGAGAGGTAGCGCCGCAGCTCGTACGGCGTGACCTCCACCCGGTAGTCGTCCCACTCCTGGCGCTTGTTGCGCAGCAGGGCGTCGAAGACGTGCTCGCCCAGAACGGATGCCACGAACTCGGACTCCTCGGCGGCGCGCAGGGCGTCGTGCAGGGTGCCGGGCAGGGGGACGTGGCCGAGCACGCGCCGCTCGTGGGTGGTCAGCGCGCTGATGTCCTCGGCGGCGGACTCGGGCAGCTCGTAGCCCTCCTCGATGCCCTTGAGCCCGGCCGCGATCAGCAGGGCGTAGGCGAGGTACGGGTTGGCCGAGGCGTCGATGCCGCGGTACTCGATGCGGGCCGAGCCGGCCTTGTCCGGCTTGTACAGGGGCACGCGCACGAGGGCGGAGCGGTTGTTGTGCCCCCACGAGGTGTACGACGGGGCCTCTCCCCCGCCCCAGAGGCGCTTGTAGGAGTTCACGAACTGGTGGGTCACCGCGGTGATCTCCACGGAGTGGCGCAGCAGGCCCGCGATGAACCGGCGGCCCGTGACGGAGAGCCGGAACTCGTCCGCGGGGTCGTAGAACGCGTTCGCGTCACCCTCGAAGAGGGAGAAGTGGGTGTGCATGCCGGAGCCCGGGTGGTGGGAGAACGGCTTGGGCATGAACGTGGCGTAGGTGCCCTGGGCGGCGGCGACCTCCTTGACGACGGTCCGGAACGTCATCACGTTGTCCGCCGTCGTGAGCGCGTCCGCCGCGCGCAGGTCGATCTCGTTCTGGCCGGGGCCGTTCTCGTGGTGGCTGAACTCGACGGAGATGCCCATCCCCTCGAGGAGGCTGACGGCGTCGCGGCGGAAGTCGGCCGCGTCGGAGCCGGGCACGTTGTCGAAGTAGCCCGCGCGGTCCACGGGCACCGGCTCCCCGTCCGGGCCGGGCTGGTCCGACTGCAGGAGGTAGAACTCGATCTCCGGGTGGGTGAAGCACGTGAAGCCCCGGTCGGCGGCCCGGTCCAGCACGCGGCGCAGCACGTGCCGCGGGTCGGCGGGGGCGGGGCGGCCGTCCGGGGTGAGCACGTCGCAGAACATCCGGGAGCTCTGTCCCTGGTCGCCGCGCCACGGCAGGATCTGGAAGGTCGAGGGGTCGGGCTGCAGCAGCATGTCCGACTCGGAGATGCGGGTGTATCCGTCGATCGAGGAGCCGTCGAAGCCCAGGCCCTCCGTGAAGGCGTTCTCCACCTCGGCCGGAGACAGGGCCACCGACTTCAGGGTGCCGATCACGTCCGTGAACCAGAGCCGGACGAACCTGACGTCCCGGTCCTCGATGGTGCGGAGCACGTAGTCCTGCTGTCGATCCATGCCGCCACTCTAGACGCGCCGCGTAGACTCCGGCCCATGTCTGCTCCCCAGTCCCCCCGGCAGCCTGACGACACCGCCCCCTACGGTCCGCCCGCCCCGTCCCGGTACCGGACGGTCCACCTGCAGCGGGCCAAGGACGAGGGCCGGCGCTTCGCGATGCTCACCACCTACGACGCGATGACGGCGGCCCTGTTCGACGAGGCCGGCGTCGAGGTGCTGCTCGTGGGCGACTCGGTGGGCAACACCATGCTGGGCCACCCGACCACCCTGCCGGTCACCCTGGACCAGATGATCCTGTTCACCCAGGCCGTGGTGCGCGGTGCCGAGCGTGCCCTCGTGGTCGCGGACCTGCCCTTCGGCTCGTACGAGGCCTCCCCGCGGCAGGCCGTCGAGTCGGCCGTCCGCCTCGTGAAGGAGTCCGGCGCGCACGCCGTCAAGGTGGAGGGCGACGAGCGCTTCGCCGAGCACGTGGCCGCGATGACGGCCGCCGGCGTCGCGGTCATGGCCCACATCGGCTTCACCCCGCAGTCCGAGCACGTGCTCGGCGGCTACCGGGTGCAGGGCCGCGGCGCGGGGGCGGCCGAGCGGATGACCGTGTCGGCCCAGGCCCTCGAGGCCGCGGGGGCGTTCGCCGTCCTGATGGAGATGGTCCCCTCGGACGTCGCCGCCGCCGTCGACGCCGCACTGCGGGTGCCCACCGTGGGCATCGGCGCGGGCCCGGGCACCACGGGCCAGGTGCTCGTGTGGCAGGACATGCTCGGTCTACGCGAGGGACGGGTGCCCCGGTTCGTCCGTCAGTACGCCCGCCTGCACGAGGTCGTGGGTGAGGCGGTCCGGGCCTATCGCGCGGACGTGCTCGACGGCGCGTTCCCGGCCCCGGAGCACGGCTTCGAGGGCTGAACCCGCCCCCTGAGACGACCGGGCCCCCGTCCCGAGGGACGGGGGCCCGGTGTCGTCCGGTGCCGCGGTCAGGAGGCGTCGTCGACGGGACGGCTGTCCCAGTCGTCGTCGCGCGCGTCCTCGGCGTCGGCGGCCTCGTTGTTCGCCCGCACGCGGTCCATCGCGGCCTGGGCCTCCTCACGGGTGCCGAACGGGCCCAGCAGCTGGGACCAGTCCGACTGGGCGCCCACCTCCACCTGATGCGTGTTGACGTTGTACCAGAACTCGCTCGTCTCGGTCATGGGGGCCACAGTAGCCGGGCCGATAGGCTGGAGGACATGTCCCAGCGTCAGAACCCCGTCGCCCCGTCCAGCCACAACGGTCCCCGCCCTGCGGGCCCCACCGCGCCGGAGCCCGGGTCGTTCGCCCCCGTCGGCACGCTGACGCCCGGGGCCCCGTCCCCCGCCCCGCCCGTGCCGGCCGCGATCCCGCGCCCCGAGTACGTCGGCAAGGCCACCCCGGACGAGGGCAAGGCCTCGGACGTCTACGACGCCGCCGGCGTCGAGCGGATCCGCGCCGCCGGCCGCCTGGCCGCGCAGGCCATGGAGCACACCGCCGCCCACATCCGCCCGGGCGTCACCACGGACGAGCTGGACCGGATCGCGCACGCCTTCCTCGTGGAGCGCGGCGCCTACCCGTCCTGCCTGGGCTACCGCGGCTTCCCGCGGTCCATCTGCACCTCGATCAACGAGGTCATCTGCCACGGCATCCCGGACGGCACCGTCCTGGAGGACGGGGACATCGTCAACCTGGACATCACCGCGTACCTGGACGGTGTCCACGGGGACCACAACCGCACCTACCTGGTCGGCGACGTGGACGAGGAGTCCCGGCTGCTCGTCGAGCGCACCGAGGAGGCCCTGCGCCGCGGCATCCGCGCCGTGAAGCCCGGCCGTCAGGTCAACGTGATCGGCCGCGCCATCGAGTCCTACGCCAAGCGCTTCGGCTACGGCGTGGTGCGCGACTTCATCGGCCACGGCGTGGGCGTGGACTTCCACTCCGGCCTCGTGATCCCCCACTACGACGCGGCCCCGGCCCACGACCGCCTGCTCGTGCCCGGCATGGTGTTCACCATCGAGCCGATGCTCACCCTCGGCACGATCGAGTGGGACCAGTGGGACGACGGCTGGACCGTGGTGACCCGCGACCGCCGTCGCACCGCGCAGTTCGAGCACACGATCGTGGTCACGGACGACGGCGCGGAGATTCTCACGCTGCCGTGACCCGGCACTAAGCTGGGGGCCGTGACGACGCACACCAGCACCGCCCAGCGCTCCTCCAAGTACCCCACGACGATCGGCATCGACGTCGGGGGGACCGGCATGAAGGGCGGCCTGGTCCGCCTCGGGTCGGGGCCGAAGGCGGGCACCCTGCGCGGGGACCGCTTCCGCATCCCCACGCCGCAGACGGCCATGCCCGAGCCCGTGGCGGCGACCCTGGCGGCCATCACCGCCGAGCTCGACGGGCGCGAGAAGGCGCCGAAGCCCTCCGCCCCGCTGGGCGTGTGCTTCCCCTCGATCGTCAAGGACGGGGTGTGCCTGTCCGCGAACAACATCGACCACTCGTGGATCGGCACGGACCTGCGCGGCACGTTCGAGGAGCACCTGCGCCGCCCCGTGACCGTGGTCAACGACGCCGACGCGGCCGGCCTCGCGGAGGCCCGCTACGGGGCCGGGCGGGGCGTGCGCGGCCTGGTGCACGTGATCACCCTCGGCACCGGCATCGGCGGCGCGATGATCCACGACGGCATGCTCGTCCCGAACTTCGAGGTCGGCTCCCTGGAGCTCGACGGCGTGATGGCCGAGTCACGGGCCTCTGCGAAGGCCCGGGAGCGCGATCAGCTCAGCTGGGCCGAGTACGCCGAGCGACTGCAGCGCTTCTTCTCCCACGTGGAGCGGATCTTCTCGCCCGACCTGTTCATCGTCGGCGGCGGCATCTCCAAGCGGCCGGACGACTACCTGCCGCTGCTGCGCCTGCGCACCCCGATCGTCCCGGCCCAGCTGCAGAACAACGCGGGCATCGTGGGCGCCGCCCTGGCCGCGCACGGCTCGCTCGCCGACGGCAACTGAGGGCGCAGACACCGAGGGCGGTTCCGGCTTCCCCTCCGGAACCGCCCTCGGCAGTCTTGCCGGGCCGACCGAGGTCGACCCGGGGATCACTGTAGCGCCTGGAGGCCGTGCGCACCACTGCAGCGTCGATCCCGGCCGCGCCGTCGCATCGGCCCAGGTCAGCGGGTGAACAGCCGCGGCTGCACGGCGGGACGGCCGCGGTCGTCCCCGTCACCGGCCCGGAGCTCCGCGATGGCCTCCTCGAAGTCGTCGAGGGACTCGAAGTCCCGGTAGACGGAGGCGAAGCGCAGGAAGGCCACCTGGTCGAGACGGCGCAGCGGATCGAGGATGGCCAGGCCGACGTCGTGGGCGTCCACCTCGGCGTTGCCCGTGGCACGGACCGTCTCCTCGACCTCCTGGGCGAGCATGGCCAGGTCGTCGCTCGTCACCGGCCGCCCCTGGCACGCCTTCCGGACGCCGTTGATCACCTTGGAGCGGTCGAACGGCTCCGCCACCCCGGAGCGCTTGACGACGGTCAGGGCGGTGGTCTCCATGGTGGTGAACCGCTTCCCGCAGGCCTGACACTGCCGACGCCGACGGATGGCGGAGCCGTCGTCGAGGGAGCGCGAGTCGACCACGCGCGAGTCCTCATGACGGCAGAACGGGCAGTGCATCAGCTCTCTCCTCCTGGGCGGGGCACTCCCATGCTACGTCCGCTCAGCCGAGGCAGGCCGGACCCAGCAGGATCTTGAGGTCCCCGAACAGCGCCGGGTTCGGGCTCACCCGGAACTGCGGGCCCAGCTGGAACTCCTGCGTGGCACGCTGGCCCACCAGGGACAGCCGCACCTCCGAGGAGCCCTCGTGGGTGCGCAGCACGTCCGCCAGCTGGCCCATGACCTGCTCCGTGGCCTTGAACGCGGGCAGCGTGATCCGCACGGGGCCGCCGGGGCCGTCCGAGAGCTCCGGGATGGTCAGCTCCATCGCCGACAGGGACACCGACCCGTCGTCCCGGCGCTGCACCCTGCCCTTGACGGCGACGACGAGGTCCTCGGCCAGCATCATCGCGATGGGCGCGTACACCTGGCCGAAGAACATGACGTCCATCGAGCCGCCGAGGTCCTCGATCTCGCAGCGCGCGTACGCGTTGCCCGAGGACTTGGCGATGCGGCGCTCGAGCGTGGTGACCAGGCCCGCGATGGTGACGATCGCGCCGTCCGCGGGCCCGTCGTCGTCGAGCACGCGGGTGATCTGGACGTCGGCGTGCTGGGCCAGGACGCCGTCGAGGCCCTGCAGCGGATGGTCGGACACGTACAGGCCCAGCATCTCGCGCTCGAACGCGAGCTTCTCCTTCTTGGCCCACTCCGGCAGGTCCGGGACGGCGACGCCGTCCGCGGCGTCGGAGTCGTCCTCGTCGCCGCCGCCGAGCGCGAACAGGTCGAAGGTGAACTCGCCGTGATCCTCCTTGCGCTTCTGCGCCACGGTGGCGTCCACGGCCTCCTCGTGCACGGCCAGCAGGGCGCGGCGGGCGTAGCCGAGGGAGTCGAAGGCGCCGGCCTTGATCATGGACTCGATGGTGCGCTTGTTGCACACCACGAGCGGCACCTTCGCCAGGAAGTCGCCGAAGCCCGTGTACGAGCCCTTGTCCTCGCGCGCCTGGACCATGCCCTTGACCACGTTGGCGCCCACGTTGCGGACGGCGCCCATGCCGAAGCGGATGTCCCGGCCGACGGGGGTGAAGGTCAGGTGGGACTCGTTCACGTCCGGGGGCAGCACCGTGATGCCCATGTGGCGGCACTCGTTGAGGTACATGGCCAGCTTGTCCTTGTCGTCGCCCACCGAGGTGAGCAGCGCCGCCATGTACTCCGCCGGGTAGTGCGCCTTGAGGTAGGCCGTCCAGTAGGAGACCAGGCCGTAGGCGGCCGAGTGCGCCTTGTTGAACGCGTAGTCCGAGAAGGGCAGCAGGATGTCCCACAGGGCCTTCACCGCGGCCTCCGAGTAGCCGCGGTCCAGCATGCCCTGGTGGAACGCCTCGTACTGCTTGTCCAGCTCCGACTTCTTCTTCTTGCCCATCGCGCGGCGCAGGATGTCGGCCTGGCCGAGCGAGTAGCCCGCCACCTTCTGGGCGATCGCCATGACCTGCTCCTGATACACGATCAGGCCGTAGGTGGTGTCCAGGATCTCCCGCAGCGGCTCCTCCAGCTCCGGGTGGATCGGGGTGATCTCCTGCTGCCCGTTCTTGCGCAGCGCGTAGTTGGTGTGCGAGTTCGCGCCCATGGGGCCGGGGCGGTACAGGGCGATGGTCGCCGAGATGTCCTCGAAGTTGTCCGGGCGCATCATCTTCAGCAGCGAGCGCATGGGGCCGCCGTCGAGCTGGAACACGCCGAGGGTGTCGCCGCGGGCCAGCAGCTCGTAGGCCGCCGGGTCGTCCACGTCGAGGGTCTCCAGGTCCAGGTCCACGCCCTGGTTCGCCTTCACGTTCTCGAGCGCGTCCGAGATGATCGTGAGGTTGCGCAGCCCCAGGAAGTCCATCTTGATCAGGCCCAGGGACTCCGCCATCGGGTAGTCGAACTGGGTGATGACCTGGCCGTCCTGGAGACGACGCATGATCGGGATGACGTCGATCACCGGCACCGAGGACATGATCACGCCGGCCGCGTGCACGCCCCACTGCCGCTTCAGACCCTCGAGACCCTTGGCGGTCTCGAAGACCTCCTTCGCCACCGGGTCCGTGGCGATCAGCTCGCGGAAGGGCGCGGCCTCCCCGTAGCGCGGGGCCGCGGGGTCCTCGATGTCCTTGAGCGGGATGTCCTTGGCCATCACCGCCGGCGGCAGCGCCTTGGTGAGGGACTCGCCCATCGAGAACGGCTGGTCCATCACGCGGGCCGAGTCCTTCAGGGCCTGCTTGGTCTTGATGGTGCCGTACGTGACGATCATGGTGACGCGCTCGTCGCCGTACTTGCGGGTGACGTAGTCGATCACCTCGGAGCGACGGCGGTCGTCGAAGTCGACGTCGAAGTCGGGCATGGACACGCGGTCCGGGTTGAGGAACCGCTCGAAGATCAGCCCGTGCTTGAGCGGGTCCAGGTCCGTGATGCGCAGCGCGTACGCCACCATCGATCCGGCGCCCGAGCCACGGCCCGGGCCCACCCGGATGCCGTTCTCCTTGGCCCAGTTGATGAAGTCGGCCACGACGAGGAAGTACCCGGGGAAGCCCATCGAGATGATGACGTCCAGCTCGTAGTCCGCCTGCTTGCGCACGTGGTCCGGCACGCCGTCCGGGTAGCGGTAGGCCAGACCGGAGGCGACCTCCTTGATGAGCCAGCTGGTCTCGTCCTCGCCCTCCGGCGTGGGGAAGACCGGCATGTAGTTGGCCTTCGTGTCGAACTCGACCTCGCACCGCTCGGCGATGAGCAGCGTGTTGTCGCAGGCCTCGGGCAGCTCCGCGAAGAGCTCGCGCATCTGCCGCGGGGACTTCAGGTAGTACTCGGTGCCGGAGAACGCGAAGCGGGAGCCGCCCTGGTCGTAGCTGGGCTCGTTGAGCTTCGAGCCCGACTGCAGGGCCAGCAGCGCCTCGTGCGCCTTGGCGTCGTGCTCGTGGGTGTAGTGCAGGTCGTTCGTGGCCACGAACGGCAGGCCCAGGTCCTTGGCGAGCCGGCGCAGGTCCGTCATCACCCGGCGCTCGATGTCGAGGCCGTGGTGCATGATCTCGCAGTAGTAGTTGTCCTTGCCGAAGATGTCCCGGAAGTCCGAGGCCGCCTGCATCGCCTCCCGGTACTGGCCCAGGCGCAGGCGCGTCTGCACCTCGCCGGAGGGGCAGCCCGTGGTGGCGATCAGGCCCTTCGAGTACTGGCTCAGCAGCTCCCGGTCCAGCCGCGGCCACTTGGCGTACACCGAGTCCAGCGAGGCGATCGAGCCCATCCGGAACAGGTTGTGCATCCCCTCGGTGGTCTCGCTCAGCAGCGTCATGTGCGTGTACGCACCGCCGCCGGACACGTCGTCCCCCCGCTGGTGGGGCTCGCCCCAGCGGGTCTTCTCCTTGTCCGTGCGGTGCTGATGCCCGGGGGCCACGTAGGCCTCGAGCCCGATGATCGGCTTGACGCCCGCCGCCTTCGCCTTGGACCAGAAGTCGTAGGCGCCGAAGAGGTAGCCGTGGTCCGTGATGGCCAGCGAGTCCATGCCCAGCCGCTGAGCCTCGGCGAACAGGTCGTCCAGCTTCGCGGCGCCGTCGAGCATGGAGTACTCGGTGTGCGTGTGCAGGTGGACGAAGCCGCCGTCCTTCACGGCGTCGGCGCGGGCGTCGGCGGACACGGTCATGCGGGGTGGGCCTTTCGACGGGGAGGACAGCGGGGCCGCACCAGCCTACTCGTGGTGCCCGGGCGGCGGGGCCGGACCGGGACGGGGGTCACGTCGACGGTGCAGGCTCAGTCCTCGTCGCCGCGCAGCGCCGCCAGGGCGTGGGCGAGGTCCTCCGGATACGGGGAGGTGATCGTCACCGGCTCCCCCGTGACCGGGTGCGGGAACGCCAGCCGGTGGGCGTGCAGCCACTGGCGGGTCAGCCCGAGCTCGGCCGCCAGGCGCGGATCCGCCCCGTACGTGAGGTCGCCGACGCACGGGTGGCGCAGCGCCGAGGTGTGCACGCGGATCTGGTGGGTGCGCCCGGTCTCCAGGTGGACCTCGAGCAGGGTGGCCCGGCCGAACACCTCGAGCGTCTCGTAGTGGGTCACGGACGGCCGGCCGTCCTCGAGCACCGCGAACTTCCAGTGATGGCCGGGATGCCGCCCGATGGGCGCGTCCACGGTGCCGCTCAGCGGGTCCGGGATGCCCTGGACCACGGCGTGGTAGACCTTCTCCGGCACGCGCTCGCGGAACTGGTCCTTCATGGCCGTGTAGGCGCGCTCGGTCTTGGCCACGACCATGACCCCGGTGGTGCCGACGTCGAGCCGGTGCACGATCCCCTGGCGCTCGGGGGCGCCCGAGGTGGTGATGTCGTAGCCGAGGGCGGCCAGGGCGCCCACCACGGTGGGCCCGACCCAGCCGGGCGAGGGGTGTGCGGCCACGCCGGTGGGCTTGTCCACGGCCACCAGGTCCTCGTCCTCGTACAGGATGCTCAGCGCGTCCACGCGCTCTGCCCTCACTTCCAGGGGGTCGGGGTCGTCGGGGACGTCGACGGCGAGGGTCTCCCCCGCCACGGCCTTCGCGGACTTGGCCAGGACGCGGTCCCGGCGGCCGGAGCGCGACTCGGCCCGCACCAGGCCCCGGGTGAACCAGTCCGCCAGCAGCGAGCGGGAGACGCCGAACGCGTCGGCGAGCACCGCGTCGACCCGCCGGCCCGCCTCGGCCTCGGTGACCTCGAGCCGCTCGGTCAGTCCCGGTCTCATGCCCATGTCCTCACGCCTCCCGTGTGCCGTCCAGGCGGCGGCCGGTCATCACGAGCAGGGCGACGCCGATGACGGAGCAGACGATGAACGAGTCCGCCACGTTGAAGATCGCGAAGTGCGGCACGGAGATCATGTCGACCACGTGGCCGCGCCCGAACGCCGGGGGCCGGAACAGCCGGTCCGTGAGGTTGCCGAGCACGCCGCCGGCGAGCCCGCCCAGCGCCAGGGCCCACGGCGTCGAGCGCACGCGGGCGATCCCGACGAGGGCGGCGACCGCCACCACGGCTTGGATGATGGTGAACACCCAGGTGTGGTCCTCGCCGATGGAGAAGGCCGCGCCCGGGTTCAGGATGTAGTGCCAGCGCAGCACCCCGGGGATCACCGCGACGGAGTCCCCCAGCTGCATCGTGCTCTCGACCGCGTACTTGGTCAGCTGGTCGAGGGCGTAGGCCAGCACCGCCACGATGAGGGCGGTGAGCACGGCTCCCCCCCCCCCCCCCGGGGG
>NZ_JXSP01000108.1:0-246 GCF_000946635.1 Micrococcus sp. MS-ASIII-49 | reverse complement strand
TCCAGGCCGGCCTTCTCCACGGCCAGGGCCTCGAGGGTGCGGGCCTTCTGCTCCTCGGCGTCGCTGACGAGCCGGGCCGCGGTGGCCTCGGCCTCGGCGACGAGCTCGGTGCTGCGCTGCTCGCCCGCGGCGACGTGCTCGTCATGCAGCCGCTGGGCCATGGCCAGGACGCCGGCGGCGGAGGTCGCGGCCGCGTCGGCGGACTCGGGGGCGGCGGCCGGGGCCGACTCCTCGGCGGAGGCCGGG
>NZ_JXSP01000107.1:0-3195 GCF_000946635.1 Micrococcus sp. MS-ASIII-49 | reverse complement strand
TCGGCGGAGGCCGGGGTCGCGGCGGCCTCCGGGGTGTCCGCAGCGGGGCCGGCGGCCGGGGCGGCGCCGCCGGCGCGCAGCTCCGCGTTCTCGGACTCGAGCTGCTCGTTGAGGGCGATCAGGCGCTTGAACTCCGCCACGATCTCGTCGAGGAAGTCATCCACCTCGGTCTGGTCGTAGCCCTCGCGGAACTTCGTGGGCTGGAACTGCTTGTTGACCACGTCTTCCCAGGACAGCGCCATGGAACCGTCTCGCTCTCTGCTCGGTGCTCGGGGACGGCCGGGCGGCCCGGCGCGTCGGCGGTCGGCGCGCCGGTGAGGGGCGGCGCCGATCCTGCCGCGAAGACTACCACCGGGGCCGACAGCCGCCCCGGGCCGCGGGTCAGGCCACGCCGGCCAGGCTCAGCACCAGGACCCGCAGCAGGACGACGCCGAGGAACACGATGAGGAAGGCCACGTCCAGGCCGATGCCGCCCAGGTTCACCGGCGGCACGGCACGACGCACGGGGCGCAGCAACGGATCGGTGGCCCCGTACACGCCGCTGGCCGGCATGAGGGCCGCCCCGGTGGGGCGCCAGTGGCGGACGAACGACTGCGTGACGTCCAGGACGATCCGCACGGTCAGCGCCGCGAGCACCACCGTCAGGGCGATGTAGGCGAGGGCGAGGAGCAGCTGCATGGGCGCCTCAGTCGCCGTCGAACGGGGAGTCGGCCGCGCCGGACTCGCCCTGCTCGGCGCCGACGACGTCCACGGTGGCCGGGGTCAGCAGGAACACCTTGCTGGTGATGCGGGAGATCGAGCCGTGCAGGCCGAAGACGAGGCCGGCCGCGAAGTCCACGAGGCGCTTGGCCTCGTTCTCACCGAGGTCGGTCACGTTCATGATCACGGGGACGCCGGAGCGGAAGGCCTCGCCGATCGCCTTCGCGTCGTTGTAGGAGCGGGGGTGGACGGTGGAGAGGGTGTGCACGGAGGCTCCTTCGGCAGACGACGCTGCGGCTCGCTTGATGGGGGTCACCGGGGCCCGGTAGCCCGGGTCGACCGGCTCGGGACGCGCCGGACGCCGGGGTTCGACGGGATCGGCCGCGGTGGAGCCGGACGGGGTCACGGGCTCCGGCCGCTCGGCCGGCTCGGGATCGCGGACCGCAGCCGGGCGGACGGCCTCCATGTGGGGGTCGGTGTCCGGCTCCGCGGGGCGGCGCGCCTCGACGACCTCGTGTCGGGGCGCGGTCTCCCGCTCGGCCGCACGCGGCTGCTCGTCGTACTCGTCGCCGTCGGCCAGGCCGAGGTAGATCATCGTCTTCTTCAGGGCACCAGCCATGAGTCTTCCTTCACCACGTCCTCCGGCCCCGGGGGCCGCCGTCGTTCGTCGTCGGTGCGCGTGCGTCCGCACGGTCCTGTCGCGTCCCGCCGGGACGCGCGGGGTCAACGTTAGCCCACCGCGTCCCGGGCCCCCAGAACGTCGGAGCCGATGCGCACCTGTGTCGCCCCGGCGCGCACGGCCGCCTCGAGGTCCGCGCTCATCCCCATGGACAGTGCGGTGGCCTCCGGATGCGTCTGCCGCAGGCGCGCGCCGAGTGCGGCAAGGCGGCGGAACGCGTGCTCCGGGTCCAGGCCGCGCGGTGCCACGCACATCAGCCCGCCCAGCCGCAGGCCCGGCAGGCCTGCGATGACGTCCGCGAGGGCGGGGACGTCCTCGGGGCGGGCGCCGCCGCGCGGGCCGATCCCCTCGGGACGGTCCTCGTCGGCGCGGTCGTCGACATCCACCTGCACGAGGCACTCCAGGTCGGGGATCGCGGCCTCGGGCTCGCGCTCGCGCCGCAGCACGAGCGCCCGCGAGAGCGCCTCGGCCAGTTCGGGTCGGTCCACCGACTCCACCACGGACGCGTAGCGCACCACGTACTTGGCCTTGTTGGTCTGCAGCTGGCCCACGAAGTGCCAGCGCGGGGCGTCCGCCCCCAGAGCCGCGGCGACGGCCTCGGCCTTGGGCCGGGCCTCCTGGTCGCGGTTCTCCCCCACGTCGGTCACGCCGAGCGCGGCGAGGCGCACGACGTCGTCGGCGGGGTGGGTCTTGGTCACGACGACGAGCGCGGGCTCCGCCTCGCGCCCGGCGTCCCGCGCGGCGTCGGCGATGCGGGCGTGCACCGCGGCGAGCGCGTCGGCGATCTCCCGGGCGCGGGGGTCCGTCGGGGTCGGCCCGGCGGTGGCGGGGGCGGTCATGCGTCTCCTCTCGGGACGGTGGCGTCGGGGTCGGCGCGCCAGACGAGGCCGGCGAACCGGCCCTCACCGGGCGCCCGACGGTGTGAGAACAGGCGCTCGTCCTCCCGCGTGCACACGTTGATCGTCGCGGTGGCCACCCCGCGGGCACGGAGGACCTCCGCGGCGCCGGCGGGCAGGTCGAGGGCGGGGGTGCCCCAGGACGTGGTGGCCGCGGTCGCCGGGAGGCAGGCGGCGGCGTCGTCGCGCATGGCCGCGGGCACCTCATAGCAGCGGCCGCACACGCCGGGGCCGATCCAGGCGCGCAGGCCGGGACCGGTCCGGTCGGCCTCCGGCCGCAGGGAGAGCAGCCGATCGACGGTCGCCTCCAGGACGCCGTCCAGCAGCCCGCGCCGCCCGGCGTGGGCCACGGCGGTCGCGCCGGTCGTCTCGTCGACGACGACCACGGGGAGGCAGTCGGCCACCATGACGGCCAGCGGCCGTGACCCGTCGCGGCTCACGGCGGCGTCGGCCACGGGGGCCGAGGCACCGCCGCGCCCGGGCCCGTCCGCCCACACGACGTCGGCCGAGTGCACCTGGTCCAGATAGAGCGTGGCGCCCTCGGGGACCCCCATCACGCGCTCCAGGGCGCGGCGGGCGGCGCTGACGCGAGCGAGCCCCGCGGCCTCGTCCGGCGGGACCACGTGCGGCGCGAGGTTGCCGGCGGCCACGGACGTCCAGGCCACGTGCACGGCGCCCGTCGCGGTGCGGACGGTCTCGCGGTGCACGAAGGGGCCGGCGGGGACCCGTGTGGTCCCGGCCGGCCCCTCCGCGGCCGTCACTTGAGGAAGTCCGGGACGTCCAGGTCCGAGGACCCGGCGCCGAGGTCCGGCTCCACCACGGTGGGCAGGTCCTGCTGGCGGCGCGGCTGCTGCTCCTGCGGGGCCAGCGGCACGGTGCCGCGCACGGCGGGGCGCTCGGCCTGCTGCGGCGGGGCCGGGG
>NZ_JXSP01000106.1:0-2112 GCF_000946635.1 Micrococcus sp. MS-ASIII-49 | reverse complement strand
GGACGGCTCCCACATCTGGGAGGCCGCGGCCCGCTGCGGGGCCGCCTGCTGCTGCTGCGCGGCCTGCGGGGCGGCCGGGGCGGAGGTGACGTCCACCTTGTCGAAGCCCGCGGCGATCACGGTCACGCGCACCTCGTCGCCGAGGGCGTCGTCGATGACCGCGCCGAAGATGATGTTGGCCTCCGGGTGGGCGACCTCCTGGACCAGTCGCGCGGCCTCGTTGATCTCGAAGAGGCCGAGGTCGGAGCCGCCCTGGATGGAGAGCAGCACGCCGTACGCGCCGTCGATGGAGGCCTCGAGCAGCGGCGAGGCGATCGCCAGCTCGGCCGCCTTGACGGCGCGGTCCTCGCCCTGCGCGTGGCCGATGCCCATGAGCGCGGAGCCCGCGCCCTGCATCACGGACTTCACGTCCGCGAAGTCGAGGTTGATCAGGCCCGGGGTGGTGATCAGGTCGGTGATGCCCTGGACGCCGGAGAGGAGCACCTGGTCCGCCTGACGGAAGGCGTCCATGACCGAGACGTTGCGGTCCGAGATGGACAGCAGGCGGTCGTTCGGGATCACGATGAGGGTGTCGACCTCGTCCCGCAGGGCGTCGATGCCCGCCTCGGCGGAGCCGGCGCGACGGCGGCCCTCGAACGTGAACGGACGGGTCACGACGCCGATGGTCAGGGCGCCGAGCGAGCGCGCGATGCGGGCCACGACGGGCGCTCCGCCGGTGCCGGTGCCGCCGCCCTCGCCCGCGGTCACGAACACCATGTCCGCGCCCCGCAGGACCTCCTCGATCTCCTCCGCGTGGTCCTCGGCGGCCTGGCGGCCGACCTCGGGGTTCGCGCCCGCGCCGAGTCCACGGGTGAGCTCGCGGCCCACGTCCAGCTTCACGTCCGCGTCCGACATCAGCAGCGCCTGGGCGTCCGTGTTGATGGCGATGAACTCCACGCCGCGGAGCCCCACCTCGATCATGCGGTTCACGGCGTTCACGCCGCCGCCGCCGATGCCGACGACCTTGATGACGGCCAGGTAGTTCTGGGGTGCAGCCACGGTGTTGGTTCCCTTTGTTCGAGATCTCGAGAGGTCAGCGCGAGGCACATCGCCCCGGTGATCGGCGGCCACCCGGGGTGGACACCTTCAAGCACAGCGTGAAGCGAGCCTCGCGCGCGTTCGGGTCCACCGTACTGGGAGGCCCGCGTCACGTGCAAAAGAAAACGGCGTGTCCACGCGGAAAAGACGGCCTCAACATCAACTTTCACGTGAGACTCGAAGGACCAGCAGCCGCGGTGAGGACCCCCCGACTCGCACGAGGTCCCGCGCCCCGACCTTCACCTTCACGTTCTACTGGAGACTCCTGTGGCCCCGGTTCAGCGCGTGATCGGCCGCGTGGGCACGGAGACGTCGATCTCGGCGACGCCGCCCGCCGCGGATCCGTGCCGCTCGTCCGCCAGGAACGCCTCGGCCACGGACCCCTTGAGACCGGCGTCCTGCGCGTCGCCCCAGACCAGGGTCACCCCGCCCTCGAGCGCCAGACGGACCTGGCCCGGGCCCCGAGAGTCCGCGGTCTCGACACGATCGGCCACGGACTCCGGCAGCGCGGCCAGCACCTCGGCCACCTCGGCGCGCTCCTCCTGCGCCCGGTGCGCCAGCTCCTCCGAGAACGCGGGGAGGTCCTCCCCCTCGAGCCGCTCCTCCGGCACTCCCGTCAGGACGGTGCCGTCCGCGAGCAGCAGCTGCACGCCGTCGTCGCCGTCCCGCCGGGCCCGCGCCTCGTGCTCCCGGACCACGACCTCCAGACCGGTGGGCAGGCGGGGCACGGTCTGGACCTCGGCCACCCCGGGCAGACCGCCGACCAGCTCGCCCACACGGCCGGCCCCGACGCGGGACAGCGGCACGCCGTACACGGGCTCCAGGCGCTCCTGGACGGCGGTGGCGGAGACATGGCGGGTGCCGGTGACCTCGACGCGGTCCACCGCGAGCACGGGCGAGAAGAACACGACCCAGCCCAGGGCGCCCAGCACCGCGAGCACCGCGGCCGCCACACCCCAGCGGGTGGCGCGGCGCCGGCGCGCGGTGCGGCCCGGGAACCAGACGACGGTGGAGGCGTCGGCCCCGGCCGGTGCG
>NZ_JXSP01000105.1:0-14814 GCF_000946635.1 Micrococcus sp. MS-ASIII-49 | reverse complement strand
CGATGTTGACGGACGCCTGGCCCCGCGGCCGCGCCTCACGGGTGGGCGACGCCGGGCGCCGCGTCCCGGCCGAGCTCGGCCAGCAGGTCCGGACCCAAGGCGGTGACGTCCCCCGCGCCCATCGTCAGGACGACGTCGCCGGCCGTGGCGCCCGCCGCGAGCGAGCGCACCGCCTCGGCGCGGTCCTCGGCGACGACGCGGTCCTCGGCGGCACCCGTGGTGAGGCGGGAGGCGATGAGGGACGAGTCGACGCCGGGCATCGGCTCCTCCCGGGCCGCGTACACGGGCAGCACGCGCACCACGTCCGCCCCGGAGAGGGCGGCGGCGAACTCGGCGGCGAAGTCCCGGGTGCGGGAGAACAGGTGGGGCTGGAACAGGACGTGCACGCGGGCGTCACCGGCCACGGCACGGCCGGCGGAGACCGCGGCGGCCACCTCCGTGGGATGGTGCGCGTAGTCGTCGAAGACCCGCACGCCGCGCGCGGCGCCACGGAACTCGAATCGGCGGGCCGTGCCCCGGAAGGCCTCGACGCCCCGCACGGCGGCCTCGAAGGCCATGCCCGCCCGGACGGCGGCCAGGACCACGGCGGCGGCGTTCAGCGCGTTGTGCCGGCCGGGCACCTGCAGGTGCAGGGTGCGCTCCGGTCCGTCCGCCATCCGGAACGTGGCGCGCTGGCCCACTCCGGTCTCGCCCGGCTCCACCGCGAGGTCGGTGACCAGCAGGTCCGGCACCACGCCGTCGCGGGGCGCCGACCCGTAGGTCACGACGTCGGCGGCCGCGTTGTCACGGGCCCACGCGGCGAGCTCCGCCGCGCCGGCGTCGTCGAGGCAGGCCACGAGGACCCCGCCCTGGGCGGCGGCCGGCAGCCCGCCCGCGAAGTCCCGGAAGACCTGGTGCACCGCCTCCTCGGTCCCGTAGTGGTCCAGGTGGTCGGCCTCCACGGTCGTGACGATCCCGATCGTGCTCGGGTAGTTCACCAGGGTGCCGTCGGACTCGTCGGCCTCCGCGATGAACCACTCGCCCCGGCCCGCCCGGGCGTTGGTGCCGAGCCCGGCGACGGCGGCGCCGACGGCGAACGTGGGGTCCCAGCCGGCGTCGGAGAAGGCCATGGCGGCCATGGAGGACGTGGTGGTCTTCCCGTGCGTGCCGGCGACGGCCAGCACCCGGTGGCCGCGCATGGCCAGGGCGAGGCCCTCGGAACGGTGCAGCACGCGCAGTCCGCGTGCCACGGCGGCGTCGTGCTCCGGGTTGCCCGGCCCGGCGATCGAGGAGGCGATCACCGTGGTGACGTCCCGGCCGAGGTGCGCGGCGTCGTAGCCGACCGTGATCCGGGCGCCGCCCGCGGCGAGCTCGCGCATCACGGGCAGGTCCTTCGCGTCGGAGCCGGACACCGCGACGCCCTGCTCCTGGAGGATGCGGGCGACCCCCGACACGCCCACGCCGCCGATCCCCAGCAGGTGCACGCGGCCCAGGTCGGCGAAGCGGCCCTCGGCCGCGGGACGGGTGCTCTCGTCGCGGCTCATCGCCGGGCTCCTTCCTGGGCGGCCGAGCGCACGAGGCCGGCCATGGTGACGTCCGCATCCCGGACGCCGAAGCGGGCGGCCGCCTCCCCCATGCGCGCGAGACGCTCGGGGTCGGTCGCCAACGGGATCAGCTGACGCTGCACCCACGCGCGCCCGAAGGCGTCGTCTCGGACGAGCAGCGCGCCCTCCGCCTCCACCACGGGGCGGGCGTTGAGCGCCTGCTCGCCGTTGCCGATGGGCAGGGGGACGTAGACGGCGGGCAGGCCGACCGCGGACACCTCGCAGACCGTGCCGGCGCCCGAGCGGGCCACGATCAGGTCGGCGGCGGCGTAGGCCTGCTCCATGCCCGCCAAGTACTCCCGCTGGACGTAGCCGTCCCGGACCAGCAGGCTGCCGTCGTCCTCGGTGAGGGCCTTGTCCCGACCGGTCAGGTGGAAGACCTGCAGACCGGCGTCGAGGAGGTCGCCCAGCGCGGCGCGCACAGTGCGGTTCACGGCCAGCGCACCCGAGCTGCCGCCGGTCACCACGACGGTGGTCCGGTCCGGGTCGAGGCCGAGGGCCTCACGGGCGGCACGGCCGGCGGCCGCCCGGTCCAGGCCGGAGATCTCGGGGCGCATCGGCATGCCCACCCAGCGGGCGCCGCGGAGGCGGGTGTCCGGCAGGGCGGTGCCGACGTGCGTGGCCCGCAGGGCGCCGATGCGGTTGGCCAGGCCGGGGCGGGCGTTGGCCTCGTGGACCACCACGGGCACACCGGCCCGGAACGCGGCGAGGTACACGGGGGTGGCGACGTAGCCGCCCACGCCCACGACGACGTCGGCGCGCCGGTCCCGCAGGATCCGGGCCGCCGTGGCGACCGCGGCGCGCATGCGGGCCGGGAAGCGGACGACGTCCATCGACGGGCGGCGCGGCATCGGGACCCGGTCGATCAGGTCGAGCTCGTAGCCCGCCTCGGGGACGAGACGCGTCTCCATGCCGGAGGCGGTGCCGACCATGGTGCACTCGACGGGGCCGCCGCCGTCATCCTCCAGGGCGCGGGCGATCGCGAGCATCGGGGAGATGTGGCCGGCGGTGCCGCCGCCGGCCAGCACCACCCGCAGGGGTCCGGAGGGATGAGAGGTCTGCGTCATCGGGGCTCCTGGAGGACGGGGGTGGGGATCACGGGGAGGGGGTCGGTGTCCGGCTCCTCCGCCTGCGGGCGGGCGTCCGGCTGCGCGGCACGGCGACGCTCGTGGCGGGCGAAGGCCAGCACGATGCCGACCGCGCTCAAGGACAGGGTGAGCGCGGAACCACCATAGGAGATGAAGGGCAGCGGGACGCCCACCACGGGGATGATCCCGGAGACCATCGCGATGTTGACGGACGCCTGGCCCACGAGCCAGGCCAGGATCCCCCACGTGGACAGGCGGATGAACGTGGACGTGGTCCCGGCGGCGACGCGGTAGATGCCGATCGCCAGGCCGAGGTAGGCCAGCAGCACCACCAGCGTGCCCACGAGCCCGAGCTCCTCGCCGAGGATGGTGAAGATGAAGTCGTTCTCGGCCTCCGGGATGTAGCTCCACTTCTGGCGGGACTGGCCGAGGCCCGCGCCCCACCAGCCGCCCGAGGCCAGGGCGTACATCCCGTGCGCCGGCTGGAAGCAGGGGTCGGTGGCGTCGGAGCAGTCCCCCAGCCAGGCCTGCACCCGGACCATGCGGTGCGGGGCGAGGAGGGTCAGGGCCAGGATGCTCAGCACGCTCAGCGCCAGGAAGGTGAGGAAGACCCCCCAGTGGGTGCCGGCCACGTACAGCACCGTGGCCAGCACGAGCGCGAGGATGATCGCGGTCCCGAGGTCGCTGCCCGCCATCACCAGGACCAGCAGCAACAGGCCGCCGGGCAGCACCGGGATCAGCGCGTGCCGCACCTGGGTGACGAGGCGGTGCTTGCGCTCCAGGACCGCCGCCGCCCACAGGGCCAGGGCGAGCTTGGCGGCCTCGGAGGGCTGCATCCGGAACCCGCCGATGCCGAGCCAGTTGCGATTGCCGCCCACGGTGACCCCGAGCGGGGAGAACGCGACCAGCGCGAGCAGGATCACGGCCACGCCGAACGCCGGCCAGGCGAGCGCCTTGAAGACGCGCACCGGCAGGCGCGAGAACACGAGCAGGGCCGCCACGCCCGCCACCGCCCAGGCGGTCTGGCGCAGGAACAGGGCGTACGAGCCGCCGCCGGTGCCGATCGCCTCGACGGAGGACGAGGAGAGCACCATCACGAGGCCCAGCACCGTGAGCAGGGCGGTGCAGCCGCTGATGAGCAGGACCGACAGGTCGAGGGCGCGGCGACCCTCGAGGACCCGCCACATCCGGCGCAGGAGCCGTTCCCGATGCTCGGGGGCGTCGTCGTCCGCGCCGGAGCGCACCGGGCGGAGCTCGATCGGGGACATGGCCCTCCTCACGGGGGAAGCGAGACGGTCGGGTGGGCGGCGGGTCAGTCGGCGTCGGGCGCGGCGTCGTCGTGCACGTCCCAGCCGTGCTCGCGCATCAGCCCGGCGACGGCCTCGATGAACGCCTCGCCGCGGGCCGCGTAGGAGCGGAACTGGTCCATCGACGCCGCGGCGGGCGCCATGAGCACGGTGTCGCCGGGGCGGGCCAGGCCGTCGGCCACGCGCACCGCCTCGGCCATCACGGCCGCACCGTCGGCGGGGCCGGTGCCGTCGGCCGCGGTGAGGGGGGCGTGGACGGGGACCTCGGGGGCGTGCGCGGCCAGGGCCGCGCGCAGGGCCGAGGTGTCCCTGCCCAGGAGCACCACCGCGCGGAGCCGGTCGGCGTGCGCGGCCACCAGCTCGTGATAGGTCACGCCCTTGGGCAGGCCGCCGGCCAGCCACACCACGGAGCTGAACGCCGCCAGCGACGCGTCCGCGGCGTGCGGGTTCGTCGCCTTGGAGTCGTTGACCCACATGACGTCGCGGGAGGTGGCCACGAGCTGGATGCGGTGCTCGCCGCGGTCGTAGGCGCGCAGGCCCTCGGCCACGGCCGCGGGGCTCACCCCGACGGCCCGGGTCAGCGCCGCCGCGGCGGCCGCGTTGGCCATGGTGTGGCGCGGCGCCACCGGGCCCAGGTCGGCGCGCTCGGCCAGGGCGATCGCCTCGTGACGCCGGTTGTCCAGGAACGCACGGTCCACGAGGATCCCGTCCACGACGCCGATGTCGGACAGGCCCGGGGTGTCCGTGGTGAAGCCGATCGCGCGGCAGCCCTCCTGGACGTCCGCGCGTTCCACGAGGGTGCGGGTCAGCGGGTCCTGCTCGTTGAACACGCAGGCCACCCGCGTGTTCGCATACACCTTGCCCTTGGCGGCGGCGTACTCGTCCATCGAGCCGTGCCAGTCCACGTGGTCCTCGGCGAGGTTCAGCACCGCGGACGAGGCCGGGGCCAGGCCGTGCGTCCAGTGCAGCTGGAAGCTGGAGAGCTCGAGGGCGAGCACGTCGAAACCCTCCGGGTCGCGGATCGCGTCGAGCACGGGGGTGCCGACGTTGCCGCAGGCCACCGCCCGACGGCCGTCCGCCCGCAGGATGGCCTCGACCATCGTCACGGTGGTCGTCTTGCCGTTCGTGCCCGTCAGGCACACCCAGTCGGCGGTCTTCCGCCCGGCGCGCTCGCGCAGCCGCCAGGCCAGTTCGACGTCGGACCAGATCGGCAGGCCCGCCGCGTGGGCGGCCATCAGCAGCGGCTGGTCCGGCCGCCAGCCCGGGGAGGTCACGACGAGGTCCGCGGCGGCGCCGTCGACCTCGGGCAGCGCCTGCGTGGCCGCCCGGTCGAGCAGGACCTCGCGGACCCCCACGATCCGCAGGGTCTCGGCGCGCGCCCGGTTCTCCGGGCCGCCGTCGCCGTCCACCACCACGACGGCGGCGCCCAGCTCGGCCAGGGTGTCGGCCACGGAGAAGCCGGTGACGCCCAGGCCCGTGACGACGACGCGCAGGCCGGCCCACCCCGGGGCGTCCCAGGACGTGAGGTCGGCGGTGCGGGCGGTGTCGGCGCGGGGCCGGCGCACCGGTGCGGGCGCGGCGTCGGACGCGGGGCCGGTCACGGGGTCACCCCCGCGAGGCCGCCCTGGCGGATGAGCCAGTCGCCGTAGAAGATCGCGAGCCCCACGGTGACGCACATCAGGGACAGCAGCCAGAAGCGGACCACGACGGTCACCTCGGCCCAGCCCTTGAGCTCGAAGTGGTGCTGCAGCGGCGCCATGAGGAACACGCGCTTGCCGCCGGAGACCTTGAACCAGCCCACCTGGATGATGACGGAGAGGGTGATCGCGACCATGAGGCCGGCCAGCACGGCCACCAGGATCTCGGTGCGCGTGAAGATCGCGAAGCCGGCCAGGGCGCCGCCCAGGCCCAGGGAGCCGGTGTCCCCCATGAAGATCTTGGCCGGGGAGGTGTTCCACCAGAGGAACCCCAGCAGGCTGCCCGTGAGGATCGCCGCGAGCAGGGCGAGGTCCATGGGGTCGCGGACCTCGTAGCAGCCGCGGGTGCCCTCGAGCGCACAGGACTGGCTCGCCTGGAAGAGCGACATCAGGACGTAGGCGCCCGTGATCATGGCGGTGGCGCCCGTGGCGAGCCCGTCGAGGCCGTCCGTGAGGTTCACGGCGTTCGTGGTGGCGGTGGTGATGAGGTTCGACCAGATCACGAACAGGATGACGCCGATCGCAGGTCCGGCGAAGGCCAGGTCGAGCCACGGGATGTCCCGGGCGAAGGAGATCGCCGTCGAGGCGGGGGTCAGGCCCCGCTCGTCCGGGAAGTTCAGGGCGAGGACGGCGAAGGCGGTGCCGATCAGGGCCTGGAGGATGATCTTGCCGCGCGGCGTCAGGCCGAGCGAGCGCTGCTTCGTGATCTTCGTGAAGTCGTCCACGAACCCGACGAAGGCCATGCCCACGGTGAGCAGCAGCAGGATGAGGCCGGAGGCCGTGGGCCCGCCGAAGTCGACGCCGAGCAGGGCGAGCAGCCCGTGGGTGATCAGGTACGCCAGCACGAGGGACCCGATGATGACCGCGCCGCCCATCGTGGGCGTGCCGCGCTTGGTCTTGTGGGTGGTCGGGCCGTCGTCGCGGACGAACTGGCCGTACCCGCGCTTGACGAGGAACCGGATGAACAGCGGGGTGCCGGCGGCCGAGAGGACCAGGCCGAGCACGCCGCCGATGAGCAGTCCGATCACGGTCGGGACTCCTTCGGGGAGGCGGAGGGGGCGGCGACGGCGTCGGCCGTGGCGAGGCGCTCGCCGAGGGCCGCGAGCCCGACGCCGTTGGAGGACTTGACGAGGACGAGGTCGCCGGGGCGCAGGTGCTCGGTGAGGAACGCCTCGGCCTGCGCGGCGTCGTCGACGAAGTGCGCCTCTTCGCCCCAGCTGCCCTCGTTGAGGGCGCCGATGTAGAGCGGCCGGGCTCCGGCGCCCACCACCAGCAGCTGGGCGATGTTCAGGCGCACCACGGACTCGCCCACGAGGGTGTGCTCACGGACGCGGGCATCGCCGAGCTCGAGCATCTCCCCCAGGACGGCCCAGGTGCGGCGGCCGCTGGAGCGGCCGAGGGTGGCCAGCGTCCGGAGCGCGGCGCGCATGGACTCGGGGTTGGCGTTGTACGCGTCATTGATGACCGTGACGCCGTCCGCGCGGTCGGTGCGCTCCATCCGGAAGCGGCTGGCGGGCCCGAGCCCGTCGAGACCACGGGCGATCTCGGCCGGGTCCATGCCGGCGGCGTGGGCGGCCGCGGCGGCGGCCAGCACGTTGTGCACGTGGTGCAGGCCGGTCAGTCCGGAGGCGACCGGGTGCCGCAGGGCGGCCTCCTCCGTCCCGACCTGCAGGTCGAACACGGGGCGCTCCTGGTCGTCGGCGTGCACGTCCCGTGCGGCGACGAGGCCCGACGCACGGCCGGCGGCCACGTCCTCGGCCGCGCGGGCGACGCCCCGCTCGTCCGCGGTGAACCAGGTGATCGGGGCGGCGGTCCGCGCCGCCATGCCGGCGACACGCTCGTCGTCGAGGTTGAGGACGGCGATGCCGTCGGGGCCGAGGGCCTCCACGAGCTCGCCCTTGGTGCGTGCGATGTTCGCCACGCCGCCGAAGCTGCCCGCGTGGGCGGTGCCCACCATGAGCACGACGCCGATGTCCGGGCGCACGAGGTCGCAGAGGTACGCGATGTTGCCGACGTGGTCCGCGCCCATCTCGACCACGAGGAAGCGCGTGTCCAGCTCCGCCCGGAACACCGTGAGCGGCACGCCGACCTCGCCGTTGTACGAGCCGACCGGTGCGACGGTGGGGCCCTGGGTGGCCAGCAGGGCGGCGAGCAGGTCCTTCGTGGTGGTCTTGCCGGCCGAGCCGGTGATGCCGATGACGGTGGTCGGGGAGTGCTCCCGGACGCGGCGCACGACCTCCCGGGCGAGCGCGCCCATCGCGAGCACGGCGTCCTCCACGAGGATCGCCGGGTGCGCGGCGCCGTCGGGGGCGTGCGTGGCGCGCTCGGCGAGCACAGCGGCGGCGCCGGCGCCCAGCGCGGCGTCGATGAAGTCGTGGCCGTCGGCGCGCTCCCCCGGCTTCGCCACGTAGAGCGTGCCCTCGGCGGTGACCTCCCGCGAGTCGGGGGTGACGTGCACCAGCACGGTGGCGGGGTCGAGGGTGGCCGAGAGCGTGCCGGACACGGTCTCGGCGATCTGGGCTGCGGTGAGAGCGATCATGACTCGATGACCTTACCCTCGCGGGCGGGGCCGGAGCCCGAGGCGGAGGCCGCCGCGACACGGGCTGCCAGGGCCTCGCGGAGGGCCACCCGATCGTCCAGCGGGACGAGCTCGCCGTCGTAGTCCATCGTGGTCTCGTGCCCGCGGCCGGCCAGGAGGATGCCGTCCTGCGGCCCCGCCAGCTCCACGGCGCGGCGGATGGCCGCGGCACGGTCGGCCACCTCCTCGATCACGACCGTGCGGCCCTCCTCCCGCGCGATGCGGTCGGCCTCGGCGCGGGCGCCGGCGAGGATGTGGGCACGGATCGGGGCCGGGTCCTCCGAGTGGGGGGTGTCGTCGGTGACGATCACCACATCCGCCGCCCGGGCCGCGATCGCGCCCATCACGGGCCGCTTGTCACGGTCACGGTCACCGGCGGAGCCGAACACGATCAGGGTGCGGCCGCGCGTCCCGGCCGCCGCCCGGGCGTCGGCGAGGGAGCGCAGCGCCTGGACCATGCCGTCCGGGTTGTGCGCGAAGTCGACGACGGCGTCCGGCTCGCGGCCCACGACCTCCATCCGTCCCGGGACGGCGGCGGCCAGAGGGCCCTCGCCCGCGGGCACGTCCAGGACGGCGGCGAGCGCGTCCAGGTGCTCCTCCCCCACGGCGTGCAGCACGAGCAGGACCGCGAGTGCCGCGTTGGCCACGTTGAAGCGGCCCGGCAGACCGACGGAGGCCCGCAGCTCCCGGCCCGTGGCCGCGTGGCGCAGCGTGAAGCGGTGGCCGAGGCCGTCCGGCGCGAGCTCGGCGACCTCCCAGTCCGCCCGGAAACCGGGGTCGTGCTCGGCCAGGGCGCCCGGCGTCGGCGCGGCCGGCCCGAGGGCGAGCGTGGTGACGGGAGCGCCGGCGGCCCGGGCCATGGCGACGCCCCAGCGGGGCCCCTCGCCGCCGTCGAGCGTGATGACGGCGTGGTCGGTGCGGGCGGGGTCGAACAGACCGGCCTTGGCCGCGAAGTACTCCTGCATCGAGCCGTGCATGTCCAGGTGGTCCTGGGTCAGGTTGGTGAACCCGGCCACCGCGTAGCGCAGGCCGGCGATCCGCTGGTACGCCACGGCGTGGGAGGAGACCTCCATGACGGCGGTGTCCACCTCCTCCTCGCGCATGAGCGCCATGAGGGCGTGCAGCTGGGTGGCCTCGGGCGTGGTGAGCGTGGAGGGGACCTCCCGCTCCCCCGCGCGGATCAGGATCGTGCCCACGATGCCCGACCGGCGCCCCAGGGCCTCGAGCAGGGCGGCGGCGAGGAAGCTCGTGGTGGTCTTGCCGTTGGTGCCGGTCACGCCGAGCAGGCGCGGGCCGGCGTCGCCCCCGCCGCCGTAGACGCGGGCCGCCACGGTGCCGGCGGCGGTGCGCACGGCGTCGACCTCGAGCACCGGGACGTCGGCCAGGCCCTGCTCCGCCAGGAGCGCGCGGCCCGCCGCGTCCGTCAGGACGCCGACGGCGCCGGCCTCCAGCGCCGTGGCCGCGAACGCCGCGCCGTGGGCGCGCGCCCCCGGGACGGCGACGTAGAGGTCGCCCGGGCGCACGACACGCGAGTCGAGGCTGACCCCCGTGACGCCGTCGGCCGGGGCCGCGCCGTGGACGTGGGCCGCGATCCCCGCCCCGGCCAGCGCCTGTGCGAGGGCGGGCCAGGGCGTGGCGGGGGTGTGGGAGGGCCGGAAGGCGGCGTCCTGCTGGGCCGGGGTCAGCGGCGCAGGGGGGTCGCTCGGGGTGGTCATGGGGGTGCTCCTGGGGTGCTCGGGGCCGGCGGCGTGGGTCACCACGGCCGGTCCTGTGGATCGTCCACGAAGACGCGGTAGTCGTTCGGCTCGGCTCCGGTGGCGGGCACGTCCGCCTGGCGGAGCATGTACTCCATGATCGTGGCGGCCGCGACGGACACGTCCCGGGAGCCCTGCTTCGACGGCGGCCGATGCAGGGACACGGACACCACGAAGCGGGGGTCGTCGAGCGGGGCGACGGCGGTGAAGCCGAGGTTGTAGCCGTCGTACGTGCCGGTGTCGCTCGCGGCCTCGGCGGTGGAGGACTTGCCGCCCACGCGATACCCGGGGATCGCGGCGGCCTTGCTGGTGCCCTGCGTCACGACGGTCTCCATCATGCGGAGCATCTGCGCCGCCGTCTCCTCGGAGACCACGCGGTGGGGCTCCGCGGACGACTCCCAGCGCTTCTCCGCGGCGTCGCCGTCCACCGTGGCGTCGATCAGCCGGGCCGGGATCAGCACGCCGCCGTTGGCGAGGGCCTGGTACATCTGGGCGGTGTGCAGGGTGGTCTGGGTGTAGCCCTGGCCGAAGGCCGTGGTCAGGCGCTGGCGGCCGTCCCACTGCTCGGGCGGGACGAGGACGCTGCCCGCCTGCTGCGGCAGGCCGAGGTCGATGGGCTGGCCGACCCCGAAGGAGCGCATGTACTCGTAGCGCTGCTCGTCCGTGATCTTCTCGGCGATCTGCACCGTGCCCGTGTTGTAGGAGCGCGCGTAGATGCCTGCCGCGGTCATGTCGAACGTCGGGTGCGGGGAGAAGTCCCGGATGGTCTGCCCGTCGAAGTCCTGGCTGCCGGGGACGGTGAAGCCGTCCGTGGCGGTGACCTTCCCGGCGTCGACGGCGGCCGCGATCGGCAGCGCCTTGCCCGTGGAGCCCGGCTCGTACGGGGTGCTCATCACGGTGGAGGTGCGGAAGTTCCCCTCGGTGGCGTCGGGGTCGGCGGGGTCCACCGTGGTGGAGTCCGCCATGACGATCACGTCGCCCGTCTTCACGTCCATCACGACGGCGTTCGCCCACTCCGCCTCGTACTCGGCGGCGAGGGCGCCGAGGGTCTCCTGCGCGAACCACTGGGCGTCCTTGTCCACGGTCAGGCGCAGGTCGGCGCCGTCCACGGCCGGAACCTCCTCGAGCGGGGCGTTGGGGATGCGGATGCCGTCTGCGCCCACCTCGAACGTGCGGGTGCCCGGGGTGCCGGTCATGACGTCGTCCTGGCTGAGCTCGAGGCCCTCGAGGGCGGTGCCGTCGCCACCCATGAAGCCGATGATGCTGCCGGCGACCGACCCGTTCGGGTAGGTGCGGCGGTCCACCGCCTCGGAGAGCAGGCCCGGCACGTTGAGCGCCATGGCCTTGTCCCGCACCTCCGGGGTCACGGAGCGACGCACCACGGCGTACGGGCGGGAGCCGATGGTGGCCTCGCGCACCTCCTCCTCCGACATGCCGAGCACCTCGGCCAGGCTGGCCAGGCGGGAGTCCACGTCCACCAGCACGGTCTCCCGGGCCTCGCGGTCCCATTCGTTGAAGTCCTTGACGAGGCGCTGGTCCACGACGATGTCGTATCGGCGCACGCTGGCGGCCAGCACGTCGCCGTCGCGGTCCAGGATGGACCCGCGCTGCGGCAGGGTCTCCTGGTGGGTCAGGCGCTGGTCCATGGCCGCCGCGGCCTGCCCCGTGGGGTCGATGCCCTGCACGTAGACGAGCCGCAGTGCGAGCCCGCCGAGCAGGACGAAGACGAGCAGGAGAAGGATGCGGGTGCGCACGGCGGGGTGCCCGGGAGCGGGCCCGACCGTCGATCCGCCGCGGGGAAGGTGCGAGGCGGGACGGTCGATCAACGGTCGGCGGCGTCCTGGTCGGGGGCGGCGGAGGCGTCCTCGCCGCCGAGGGTGCGCGGTCCCTCGATCTCGTCCTGGCCGTCGTCGGACGCCCCCTGGCGGACCGCGTCCGCGTCCGCCGGCGGCGCGACGTAGGTGGCGGAGATGTCGCCGTCCTGGGCCGCCTGGGCCTCGCCGCCGAACTGGCCCGTGCCCGCGTCCACGGAGGCGGTGCCGGCGGGGGCGACCATCCCGAGGGCGTCGGCGCGCGCGGCCAGGTTCTGCGGCGCCTCGAGGTGGCCCACCTGCTCGGCCAGCCGCTCATTGGTCTCGGTGACGGCCTGCTGCTCCTGGCGCAGGTCCAGGAGGGCGTACTGCCGGTTGGACATCGTGATGTTCATGACGAGCACCGCCGCGAGCGCGGCGAGCACCACGAGGACGCACAGCACGGTCACGCCGGAGCGGGATCGGGGCAGCGGGGCGGGCACCACCGAGAGCGGCGTGCGCTCCTGCGGAGCCGGCCGCGCGGGGGCGACGGGGGTCGACCCGGGGCGCAGCGACTCTGCGATCCGTGCGTGTGCGGCCATGCTCATCTCCTCGTGCAGCGTCATGCCGTGGTCCTGGACGTCCTGATCTTCTCAACCGCACGCACTTTCGCGGAGGAGGCGCGACGGTTCTCTGAGATTTCTTCTTCGGTGGGCTTCTCGGTGCCGCGGGTGAGCACCCGCACCACGGGTTCGTGCTCCTCCAGCACCACCGGGAACCCCGGGGGCGCCGTGGACGTGGCCCACGCGCTCAGGTGCCGCTTCGTGATCCGGTCCTCGAGGGAGTGGTAGCTCATCACCACGAGGCGGCCGCCCACGTGGAGGGCGTCGAGGATGGCGGGCACGGCGGCGTCGAGGATGTCGAGCTCCTCGTTCACGGCGATGCGCAGGGCCTGGAAGGTGCGCTTGGCCGGGTGCCCGCCGGTGGCCCCCGCGGCGACGGGGACGGCCGAGCGGATCACCTCGACGAGGCGGCCGGTGGTCTCGATGGGGGCCTCGGCGCGGGCCCGGACGATGGCCCGTGCGATGGGGCCGGCGAAGCGCTCCTCACCGTCGCGACGGATGATCCGGCGCAGCTCCTGCTCGTCCAGCTCCGCCACGAGCGTCGCGGCGGAGCGCTCGGCGGTGTCGTCCATGCGCATGTCCAGCGGAGCGTCGTAGGAGTAGGCGAAGCCACGCTCCCGGTCGTCCAGCTGGTAGGAGGACACGCCGAGGTCGTAGAGCGCGGCGTCGACCTTCGTGACGCCCGCGGCGGCCATGGCCTCGGGCACCCGGTCGTAGGTGCCGTGGAAGGGGATCAGACGGTCGGCGAGGGGGCCGAGGCGCTCGGCGGCCATGGCCTGGGCGTGGGCGTCGCGGTCGATGCCGATGACGCGCAGCTGGGGGAACCGCGCCAGCAGGGCCTCGGTGTGCCCGCCCATGCCCAGCGTGCCGTCGACGGTGACGGGCGTGCGGCCGGCCTCGAGCGCGGCCTGGACGGCGGGGGCGAGGAGGTCGACGACGCGGTCCCGCATCACGGGCAGGTGGCGGTCCTCGGGGCGCGGCTGGCCTGCGTCCACTCTCGACCTCCTGCTCACATCGCGGTCCTGGCGGACCTCAGGCGGGATCCCCATCCGTCCGCCGCCGCGCCTGGCCCAGGGGAAGACGGGTCAGGTGCGGCGGCGTCGGCTGGAGGTCGCGCTCGAGGTCGGGTGGTCACGGTCAGAAGACGCCGGGCAGGACGTCCTCGTCGGTCTCGGAGAAGGCGGCTTCCTGCTCGGCGAGGTAGGTGTTCCAGGACTCCGAGTCCCAGATCTCCACCCGCGTCCCCGCGCCGATCACGGTCACGTCCCGGTCCAGCCCCGCGTACTGCCGCAGCGGCGCCGGCACGGTCACCCGACCCTGCTTGTCCGGGACCTCGTCCGACGCCCCCGAGAGGAAGACGCGGATGTAGTCACGGGCCTGGCGGGAGGACAGTGGAGCCGACCTCATCTGCTCGTGGACCCGCTCGAACTCACGAGCGCTGAACACGTAGACGCAGCGCTCCTGACCCCGGGTCAGGACCAGCCCCTCCGCCAGCTCCTCGCGGAACTTGGCGGGGAGGATCAGCCGGGACTTCTCGTCGAGCCGGGGAGTGTACGTGCCCAAGAACACGGCACACCCCCTGGCTCGTCGAGCGGTCCCTCCCGACCAAGGTCGGGACCCATGCTCTCTCCTTTCCTCCACATTACCCCACTTCCCTCCACCCTCAACCCCGGAACGCGGGTCACGGCGCCACGGGCGTGTCGAGGCCCCCGGGTCCGGCGCGCCATCCCGCGGATCCCGGGACCGGTGTCGTCGTGGAGGGAAGTGGAGGACCGGTGGGCCCCGGTGGAGGGCCGCGGCGACGACGGAGCCTCGGGCAGCGGAAAGGCCCCGATCCGGAGCGGATCGGGGCCTGGAGTGGAGGATAGTGGGGGCCCGGCGGGCCAGGCGCTCAGTCGCCTCCGGCGCGCCGCTCGTCCCAGCGCCGCTCGAGGCGGCCCATGAAGTCGCCGCTCCCCTGCCGCCGCTGTGCGCCCGACCGGCGGGCCTCCGGGCCCGAGGCCCCGGAGGCGACAGCGCGGGGCCGCGTGGTCAGCAGGAAGATGCCGGCCCCGATGACGGCGACGCCGAGCACGCCCAGGAGGATCGCGTGGTTGGCGACCCCGAGGACCACGACGAGCAGCCCGACCACGGCGAGGACGGCCCCGGCCACGACGCGACCCACGGGCAGCCGGTGCCGCCCCGTGTCCGCCATCTGGGTGGCCAGCCGGGGGTCCTCGGTGCGCAGCTGCTGCTCCAGCTGGTCCAGCATCCGCTGCTCATGCTCTGAGAGGGGCATGGCGACTCCTTCGAACGCGGCCTCCGACACCTCCGGGACCGGGAGGGGACGCCCGCGCGTCCGACTTGCCCTCCAGGATAGGACCTGCCGCCCCACCCTAGCTGTTGTGGGTCATG